>JANLSE010000413.1:0-5883 GCA_031362265.1 Roseiflexaceae bacterium | reverse complement strand
GCAACCGCTGAAAGAGCAGTATCGATAATATCCAAGCGCTGGGCAATCGGTTTTTCGCAGAAGATATGTTTGCCAGCTTGGGCCGCTTCTACCATAATCTGCGCATGGGTATCGGTCGCTGTACAGATCGCCACGGCCTGTATCTGTGGATCTTCGAGAAGCCTGCGATAATCGCTCTCAGCCCGTATCCCATAGCGCTCAGCACAACGTGTGGCAGCTTCCACCGAAACATCCGCAATTGCATACAGGCGAGCACCAGGTACCGAGGCTGCCAGATTCGCGGCGTGTACCTGCCCAATACGGCCAGCGCCAAAGAGGGCGATGTTGATGTGTTCGCTCATGATTCGCTTTCATCTTAGTAACAACTGGAGCATTGGAGCATTGAAGCATTGGAGCATTGAAGCGCAGAGCGCAGAGCGCAAAAGGTTGGTTGTACATTGAATGCTGCGCTTCTTTGTCTCCTTGTCTTCTTGTCTCCTTGTCTTTGGTTCTCGGTTCTTGATGCGGGCGAACACAAGGTTCGCCAGTACGATGATGGTCTGTAGTTCTGCGGTTCTTTGGTTCTGCGGTTCTGCCTCAGAACGTACGACTCCACTCTTTTGGCCAGCGCTCAACAACGACCTTAGTTTCGGTATAGAACTCAACCCCATGGCGGCCTTGTGCATGGAGATCGCCGAAAAAGCTATCTTTCCAGCCAGAAAACGGGAAGAATGCCATTGGCGCTGCTACGCCAATATTGATACCAATATTGCCAGCTCGCGCCTCATTACGGAACTTGCGCGCTGCAGCACCACTACTGGTGAAGAGGCATGCCATATTGCCATAGCTGCTTGCATTCACTAATGCAATTGCATCATCAATCGTTTGTACCTGAATCATACTCAGTACTGGGCCGAATATCTCAGTGCGGGCCAGTTCGCCACCCGCCGGGACACGTTCTAGCACTGTTGGGCGGATAAAGTTGCCATGCTCATAGCCCGCCACGGTTGTGTCACGCCCATCAACTAGCGCACTTGCTCCCTCGGCGATCCCCTTACCAATCAGCATCTCGATCCGCTGTTTGCTCTCGGGTGTAATCACCGGGCCCATGTCGGTGCCAGCATCAAGCCCATAACCGACCCGCCGTGAAATTGCTGCGTTGGCGATTCGCTCACGGAAGAGATCACCTGCCGCGCCAACTGTTATGGCCAGTGAGGATGCCAAGCAGCGCTGCCCTGCACAACCAAACGAGGAATCTGCAACAATCCGTGTTGTCATCTCCATATCCGCATCGGGAAGAATAATGACCGGGTTCTTGGCACCACCCTGGCATTGCGCCCGTTTACCATTTGCTGTTGCGCGGCTATAGACATAACGTGCAACAGCGGTAGAGCCAACGAATGAGATTGCGCGAATGAGTGGATGATCGAGGATTGCGTCAACAGTTTCTTTTGAGCCATTGACAATTTGGACAACCCCTTTTGGCAGGCCAGTTTGTTCTAGCAGTTGCACTAAGCGAGCGCTTGTTTGTGGGACTTTCTCGCTCGGTTTGAGGATAAAGCAATTGCCGCAGGCGATCGCATATGGCAAAAACCAGAGTGGGATCATGCCAGGAAAATTGAAGGGTGTAATCGCCGCAACAACTCCCACAGGTTGGCGGAACATGTGCTCATCGATCCCACTAGCAATATCCTCGTTATTGTAGCCTTGCATAAGCATGGGAATACCACAGGCTACCTCAACATTCTCGATCCCACGGCGTAGTTCGGCTTCTGCTTCAGCTAGTGTTTTGCCGCATTCCTGCGTAATCGTACGTGCAATGTCTTTGTAGTGTTCCTCAAGCAGTTGTTTATAGCGGAAGAAATACTGAATCCGTTCCGCAGCTGGTGTCTGGCGCCAAAGCTCAAAAGCAGTGGCACCTGCACGCGCCGCAGCATCTACTTCGGATGCCGGGGAGATCGGCACTCGCACAATCGTCTCGGATGTGGCCGGATTACGGATGTCCAGTAGTTGCGCACCAGTTGGTACACGCCACTCGCCACCCACATAGTTGAGCACAATCTGATTGTCGATCATAGGATGCCTCCTTAGGGATAATGGCGGCTTATTTACCACAGAGGCACAGAGGGCGCAGAGGTTCGGGCAGGAGCGGCTATATGTATATGCCTCTGTGTCCTCTGTGGTAAAACCGCTTGGTTAATAGATTCGCTCCTTCTCACGCATAACCTGCCATGCGGCGCGGGCAGCTTGTACGCTGGGCATATCGCTTACTTCAGCGGGTGGAACATCCCACCAGCTCTCATACCCTGGCACACCATGGATACGGTCGTTGCGGATATAGATCACAACAGTTCGATCAACCGCACGTGCGGCCTTGAGTGCTGCCACAAATTGTTCACGTGTTTCACAGCGGAATAATTTGGCACCCAGGCTTTCGGCATTTGTAGCCAGATCGATTGGTAGCTCGGCGATCTCTTCGGCTTCATCACCGGGTAGACGCCCGTTTTGTGGGAATGCGTAGCGAGTGCCAAATCCTTCTTGACCTAAGGAGCGGCTTAAGCTACCAATGCTCTTATAGCCAGAATTATCTAACAACACAATCGTCAGCTTCTGACCTTCTTGCACGGATGTTACGATTTCAGTATTCATCATGAGATAGGAACCATCGCCAACCATGATATAGACTTCGCGTTCAGGCACGGCTAGTTTGATCCCGAGCCCACCAGCGATTTCATACCCCATGCACGAATAGCCATATTCGAGATGATACTGTTTGGCATGCCGTGAACGCCACAACTTATGCAGATCGCCAGGTAGGCTACCTGCCGCGCAAACCATAATTGCCTCCGGATCGCCCTCATCATTCACAGCTCCAATCAATTCGCCCTGGCTTGGTAGTGGCGCAAGCCGAATGTCATAGATCCGTTGCACCTCAGCATCCCAAGCGTTATGAAGTTGCTGTGCCTCAGTGCGGTATTCGCTATCGACATGGTATCCCGTAAGCATGCTGGCTAATTCCACCAGGGTTGCACGCGCATCGCCAACTAATGCAAGCGCATGATGCTTCGCTGCGTCAAACTCAGTCACATTCAGATTGATAAAGCGCAGATCTGGATGCTGGAAGGCTGTTTTTGAGGCGGTGGTGAAATCGCTATAGCGCGTTCCAATTCCAATCACCAGATCGGTGTCGCGGGCGATACGATTTGCCGCAAAGGTGCCAGTGACTCCAACTGCCCCTAGGTTGAGTGGATGATCGTAGTGTAGACTTCCCTTGCCCGCCATTGTCTCGCCGATCGGGATCCCGGTTGCCTCAACGAACGCCCGTAGTGCATCGGTTGCTTCACTATACAGAACACCGCCACCGGCAACAATCATTGGCCGTTTGGCGCTGCGAACCCATTCAGCCGCTTGGCCAAGATCGCTTTGATCGGCACGATTCCTTGGTATCCGCCAGCTACGCGGCACGAATAGGCTATTTGGATAATCGAATGCTTCGGTTTGAACATCCTGTGGAAGGCAAAGCGTCACTGCGCCGGTTTCTGCTGGGCTGGTGAGTACACGCATGGCCTCTGGAAGCGCACTGATCAACTGGTCGGGGCGATTGATTCGATCCCAGTAGCGGCTAACCGGCTTGAAGCAATCGTTGACCGAGATATCCTGGCTCTGTGCCGATTCGAGTTGCTGTAACACAGGTGCTACATTGCGGCGTGCAAAAATATCGCCAGGGAGCAACAACACCGGAATCCGGTTGACTGTCGCAGTTGCCGCTCCGGTAAGCATATTTGTCGCACCTGGGCCAATTGAGGATGTGCAGGCAAATGCCTGTAGACGATTCTTCGTTTTTGCAAAGGCTACCGCCGTATGCACCATCGATTGCTCATTACGGGTTTGGTAGTAGCGGAAATCAGGGTTCTGTTGCAGCGCCTGGCCGATCCCACCAATATTGCCATGGCCAAAAATACCAAAACAGCCTGCGAAAAATGGCCGAACGATCTGATCACGCTCAATCTGTTGCACCTTCAAGAATGTAATCAGTGCCTGAGCCATGGTGAGACGGGTTGTGCTCATGGTGAAACCTCCTCAGAGGACGATGGAACGATGGAACGTTGAAACGCAGAGCATTGGAGCATTGGAGCATTGAAACAGTTCTTGTTCTCTTGTTCTATTGTTCTT
Source organism: Roseiflexaceae bacterium (assembly GCA_031362265.1). Classification (GTDB taxonomy): domain Bacteria; phylum Chloroflexota; class Chloroflexia; order Chloroflexales; family Roseiflexaceae; genus JANLSE01. The sequence continues at coordinate 1,731 of JANLSE010000413.1, read as the reverse complement.
CGGTCCTTGGTTCTGCGCTTCAATGCTCCAACGCTTCAACGCTTCCTCTACCATCCCCCACGCTCTGCAATAAACTCCATCACTTCAGCATTGGTTGGCATTGCATTGGCGCAGGCATGGCGAGTGACGACAATGGCTCCGCATGCGTTGCCGAGCCGCGCAGAGCGATACCAATCCCAGCCTTGTACAAAACCATATAATAATCCAGAGGCGAATGCATCCCCTGCCCCAAGGATATTAACAACATCAATAGGGAAACCAGGTACATCAATTTGCTTCGTGGTTCCATCATCCTGTGGCAAATGCACCCGCGAACCGGTCGCGCCGCGCTTCTGTACCAACACACGTGGCCCAAATGCCAGCACATCCCGAATCGCACTATCGGTATTACCAGCCACGCGTGCATCCGAGACCTGCGAGTGGGTTAATGCCACCTGCGCTGGATCGGTCAACATAGCGGCATTAATCTCGTCATCGGTCCCAATCACCACATCGGTCAGGCGCATGGCGGCGCGCAACGTCACGCCAAAGGCGCGTGGATCATGCCATTGATCTGGGCGGAAATCGATATCGAGTGCGACTGTCACCCCGGCGGCACGCGCAAGCTCAGCGGCAAACAGAGTTGCACTGCGGCTTGGCTCACGGCATAGCCCCGTTCCTGTGATTAATATAGCTTTGACTTGGGTTACTGGTGCGGCGAGTACATCATCAATTGTGAGCTCAATATCGGCGCAGTTATCGCGATAAAAGGTGAGCGGGAAGCGGTCGGGTGGCTGAATCCCTAACAACACTGCCGAAGAACGGTGACCATCCTTGCGCGGTATATACGCTGTCTCGACACCTTCCTGTTGCAGGAAGTTGAGGATGAACGTGCCTACCTGATCTGCACCAACCGCAGTGAGCAGGGCGGTACGCAAGCCCAGCCGCCGCGCTCCAACACTAATATTTGTAGGGCACCCACCAACAAATGCTGAGAATGACGAAATATGCTCAAATGATGCGCCAATATCGGCTGAATAAAGATCAATCGATGAACGGCCGATGGTGAGTAGATCAATTGGAGTTGTATCGGACATCATTGTATCCTTTGAACGATAGAGCATTGAAGCCGGGTGCCAGACCGGGGTGCCCTTTGGGCCTGGTACCCCGGCGAAGCATTGGAGCGATGGAACAATGGAACAGTTTTAGCGTCTTTGCGTCTTTGCGTCTTTGCGTTCTGTGCTCTTTGGTTCTTGGTTCTTGGTTCTCGGTTTGGGTACCCTCTGAGTAATTCTTGGTTCTGCGCTCCAACGCTCCACCGCTAATAAATCGGAACTCTTCCATCACGTGTCGTGTAGCTATGCTTCACCCAACTATGCTGTGGATCATCACTATTGGCAAGCGATTGGGCACTGCCCGCTAGGACATTCAGATAGTAGGTTGTATACCCCAAGCGGCTCATGGTCGAGTTATCCACCGCATAAACATGATGTACATAAGGTTGGCGCAGATGGGCAATTGATTGAGGCCGATCTGGAAGAAATCTACTTCTATAAGATCAATCCACCCGATGGCTTTGCTATTCAACGCGTATATACCGACCCTGAGTCGCCACTCCATCAGGCTGGCTACCCAATCGACGCGGCACTAATCGCACACAATAATTGCGTGGTTCTCGTTCCAGAAGGCTATCATCCTGTAGCAAGTGCGCCTGGGTATACAACCTACTATCTGAATGTCCTAGCGGGCAGT
>JANLSE010000436.1:0-2583 GCA_031362265.1 Roseiflexaceae bacterium | reverse complement strand
GTGTCCATGTACGAGGTAGTATACCCGAACTCGGGCTGCCTACGGTCATCATCCGCTCCGCCCTGGATTATTGAGGAGATACTCTTTGCGCTCTTGGCACCTGCGCGTTTTGGCATTCGTATGCCCGTGTCTTAACACCCTCACGAACTCCATTCAGTGAAGGAGACAACTATGCTTCCCGCGCATGTTCCTGATCTTCCCTTACGTGGGTTTGACCCTGCTCGTTTTGTGGGCGAGTGCGCCGCCGATGGACAGCGTGTCCGCGTTGCGGCGCTCGCCTGTGATGCCACCGGCCAGACGATTTTCCTTTCGATTGTTGGTTACGAAACCTCGGTTGGCGCAACGCTCGCGCGGCTGATGAAACGTGAAGCGCTTGGCTTTCTGCCACGCGACGATTCCTGGAATGGGCCAACGACACTCTCAGCGCTACCGATCTCCTACTGGCTCTGGCGGGCTGACATCAGCAGCACGCGCGAAAAACATGGTGTTGCCATCGCCCGCGCAGTCAGTATCACGCATGGCCTGCGCAATCCGCCACACATCCCAGCAGCAGAGCCACGAGCGCCGAACGTGCCGCCACCAGACCCATTCGCTCAAGTTGAGGCAACCCTGGCTCGCCTGCGGGAAGGCAAACCCGACCCACGCACCTATCCTGTGCGCCTTCTGCTAGGTGATATTGAGCACGATGCGCCGACTGCGGCTGCATTCTTCGGGCACCTCAAAGGGCTACGCGTGATAACCCTGCCAACGCTGCCCTGGATCGATTACCTCTGGACCACCGGACTGACCTTTGGCGTTATTACACCACTACATTCGCTCGGCATTCGTGCCTGGCAGCTTGATGGTAACCCCGAATCGTGGAACGCCCTGATCAGCGATGGCGTCCGGCGTGGACAGTTGACGCAGATGCGTGTAACTGCCAAGGATCGGGAATTGCTCCACCTCCAGCATGAACAGTAATCCGTTTTGATGCGCGCAAAAGCGGAACGAAACGACCGTTCGTCGGTCTGCTTTATCCATCAGCTCTCCTTCTTTCTCCTCCATCTACCCCGGCATCAGGGAACACGCGGTTCCCCGCTGGGGAGCCATGTTCACTGGTGCCGCCAAGAAAGGCAGCATCATGAGTAGCGGCCCACTCGGCGGGATGGCGATCTCCCAGCACATCCCCACGCCCCAGCCTCTCGCAAACCGACTTCGACACTTGGTGTCATATACTATTGGTCAACCCCTGACCATGGTGACCTGAATGGCTGCGGCGCAGGCAATCTGCTTGCGGCATTTGCCGATCTTCCACACACTCAATTGTTTGGGATTGAAATTAGTAGCGAGCGTGCCGAGCTGGCGCGCAGCTGTATTCCGCATGCCACGATTGTGCGAGCACCCTTCGAGGCAACCCGCCCAAGCGAGGGCAGCTTTAGCCTGTGCGTCAACAACCCACCCTATGTGCGCTTGGATGATGGCCGCCGTGCTGAGTATGCTGCGCAGGTGCTGGTAACCAAAGCCCTGGTCGTTGGCGGCGTCAGCATTGCCATTCTCCCGGCACGTTCCGGCCTCGATGGCACGCTGATTAACCACTGGGCACGCAACTATACTGCGGTGCGCTGCTGGAAATTCCCAGATGGCAATGCCGAATCTGACCTGAGCTTTCAGAAATATAGCCAGATTGTGGTCGCGGGGGTGAAGCGTGACATGGCGCTTGCAGAGCCAGATGCGGCGATCAAAGCCCTGATGCACGGCTGGCGTTATGACAGTGATTCGGCCACCTGGTTGGGTGGCACACCACCACCTGAATTACCCACAACCCCAATTGCCGATCCCTACCTGCTGCCTGAGGCACGTTCCATCCCCACGATTCTGGTGCTGCATGCCGATGATGACATGCTGCTACACGGCCTGGCCGCCAGTGGCGTTCAGCATACGGCTGCATGGAGCGAGGCCACCACCCTGACACCTGCTGGCATCTTGGCACGACCACTCATGCCGCCCACTGGCCCAGCCCATCTCGCCGCACTGATTCTGTCCGGTTTGCTCGATGGCGAGGTACTTACGGATGCCAATGGCACACCGTTTGTCATCACGACAGCCACTTCCAAGCAGGCAACTCGCATGCCAATCGACGACGATCTACGTCACAAAGGCGTGGTAAACGTCTCGCAGATCGAGGATAACCCAGTATTGGGTGTGCTCAACCTCACAACTGGTGAGGTCTGCACGTATCAGCAAGATGCGGCCTTTACGTTCTTACAGCCACTCTTGCCAACCCTGGCTGCACAAGTACTCAGCCGCCACCAGCCACTGTATCAGCTCAACCCCGCCGATTGGGAAGTACGCGTTGTGGCCCAGATTGGCCTCGACAAGCAGCTCCCTGGTGCGGAGCATCCTGGTTTGGCACTCGCTCAGATGCACCGAGTCTTCGCGCTCCGCAAAGCACTGTGGGAAAACCGCCGAGCGATGATGCAGGGCGAGCCAGGAGTCGGCAAGACTCGCCAGCTCGCCGCGACGATTGCAACCCTAGCACACTACTGGCAGCAGCGTGTTACGACATTTGCAGGAACACGACAACCGTCCTGGGCACGCCGATGT
>JANLSE010000372.1:0-5332 GCA_031362265.1 Roseiflexaceae bacterium | reverse complement strand
TGCGAGTATGGTTAAAACGGGGTTAAATCCGCCATTTGTTACATGGACAGACGCATCGGCCACATACAGATTCTGCTGGCCATGCACGCGGCCCCATCGATCAACAACCGAACTGGCCGGATCATCGCCCATGCGGCAAGTGCCAGCTTGGTGTTGCCCGCCACTCAACCCAAGCCCTGGTGGGGATCCCCATACGCGCGTTGCGCCGCAAGCTAATAACCATTCCTTCGCGCGCTCAAACATAAATGTCGAGGTTCGAACTGTTTCTGGATGTGTGCTTCCGCTTAGCCGCGCAACAGGCAGCCCGAATCGATCTCGTACTGTGGCATCAACAGTCACACGCGCATCGGGGCTTGGAATATCCTGCACAGGCCCTGTCACACGTGGTGCGCGACGATAGTTCTCGCGCATAAATTGTTTGGCCTCACTACCCCAACGCGGCAGATCTGGTGGCAGGTAGCGCTTCCAGAAGATGATCGGCAACATAACGAATTCATCGGCCAGCATGCCACCGCCAATCACACCAGCATTGCCATGGTTGAACTGAACGGTGGCAGTACAGACACCTGGCCCTTGGCCATCATACACTTGCTCCGGTACTAACGCAGTGAGGCCAGGATAATAGTGCCCTTGCAGGTTGCGTCCAAGCTGATCGCCCTGGTTGCCAAGCCCTTGTGGATGTTCGGCACAGGCAGAGTTCAGCAACAGCCGTGCTGTCTCAATCGCGCCAGCCGATACTACCACAACCTCAGCCCGTACTTGTTGCAAGGCCCCTTCTGCATCTACATAGCTGACCCCAACAACCTGCCCGCCCTGCGTGTCGAGGCGTGTCACATGCGCACTCGTCACAAGTGTGCAGCGACCGGTTGCAAGCGCACGCTGGATGAGTGTGTTCTGTGTGCCATTTTTTGCATCGACCGGGCATGCGAAACCAACACAGTGCTGGCAACCGATACATGCTGGGCGGCCATGGTATGGTGCAGTATTAATGAGCAGTGGTGGTACAAAGACTGACCAGCCAAGTTGGGCAGCGCCACGCCGGAGAATCCGGCCCTGTGTATTAACCGCCATTGCTGGCATTGGGAATGCGCGTTCGCGTGGCCAGATCGTAGCACTCGACTCACTATCGCCAGCAACGCCAACCTCCCATTCGGCACGCTGATAGAATCGGGCAAGATCGGAGTAGCTTATTGGCCAATCGGCGAGCGAACTGCCAGCTGGAATACCATAGCGTGTAGCCATACGGAAATCATCGGGTAGGAAGCGCCAGGCCTGTGCACCATAGACAAGCGTCCCACCGCCAACTGCGGCAGCATTATTTTGGTAACCTGGCTCGTGTGGAAGAACCTGCTGTTCACGCCCTTGTGTGTCAACAGCTACCCGTGGGTTGCCCTGTAATTCTGGCCCAGTATTATGCCCATACTGTGAGAGGCGATGGTTGCGTAAGTGATCACGCGGCTCATCCGCAAAACTCTGTACACGGCCACGTTCCAGTAGCAGTACCTGCTTCCCAGCTTCCGCGAGGATCCCAGCAACGACACCACCACCCGCTCCAGCACCAACAATAATCACATCGTAACCGCTCATCCACGCACCTCAAAGCCAATCATCTTCCAGCCTACCATGTTGTGGTTACCACCATTGCCAGGATCGCTATAGAAACCCTCAGCAATATGCTCTGCAACGATCTGAATAAATGTCGCCGAATCAATTGCCCACGGGGTTGCTGTGTCGCCATGCGCAACACGACGCACGATCTCATCCTGTGCTACAAGCGGGAGTTGTGCAAATCCTTGGCGGGCAACAACACGCGCCTCAGCATCAAGCGCCTCAAGCCCGGTTGTATACATCGAAACAAATGAGGACAGATCACTTTGCAATTGCCGTAACAGATAATCAACCGACCCTGCCTCAACCGCACCTGGTGAAGAATCCGGCGGAATAAGGCAATCCGCCAATGCATTCAGTGTCGTTCGTTGGTGTAGAGTGAGCATAGTACCCTCTATAAACGTTGAAGCGATGGAGCGCAAGAGCGCAAGAACGCAGAGCGCAAGAGCGCAGAACGCAAGAACGCAGGAGCGGCATGTGGCTGTTTTGGCCTTTGCGCTATGCGCTATTTGATCACCTTGTCTCCTTGTCTTCTAACCTCTTCGTTGCTACTGCATTGATTCTTTCACCATCTCAGGCCAACGGGGTTCGAGTTTTAGGCGTTCGCCAATTGCGATCAGATCGGCGGCGCGTTCAGCAAGCGCCTGCTCGGCCTGTTCGGCATCGTCGAGCAAGCCACCAACCAATACTGGCACCTCAACCACTGATTTTATCGCAGAAGCAACCGGGACACACCAGCCGGGAAACTGGGCAAGTGGTGTATTAGCCCCAACTCGCACAGCCACCTCGATCAAGCCAGCGCCAACACTGGTGAGCCGCCGTGCAACGACACATGCATCTTGTAGGGTAAGGCCACCAGGAACGCCATCCTCGATGCCTAGGCGAATACCGATGATATAGCGACGCCCGAGCCATGTGCCAATCGACTCGACGATTTTCAGGAGTGCGGCTAGGCGTGTATTGCCTGCGAGCGGATCCGCTAATTGTGAGAAGACGCCCCCATCAGTGGTGGAAAGCATAATACCATCCGCGCCAGCAGCATGGGCACGCCACGCAGCTTGGGCGAAGGCATGCGTCAGCACATCGAAATCGTCGTCATCACTACGTGGCTGATCGAGCATAACCAATGCCGCACATGATTCCTGGCGAATATCACTGATGCAATCGCGCATATTCGGAATATGGGCATCGGCATACAGGCCCAGATGCGGCACCGCAAGATGTGGTAATGTGGCGCGAGTATCCTCGATCACAATCATGCCAACACCACCGCGTGCTCGAATGCGGTAATATGTCTGTAGCTTATTATCGACAAAACCTTCGAGTGTGGCAAAGCCACTTGGAATCGCTTCCATGGCAAAGCGGCTATGGATGCGAGCGCGGCCCAGTGTGAGTGAATTGAAGAGCCGATGGGCTTGCGACATTGGTAGACTCCCAGCAGTGGAGATCGGGAAGACGTTCCAAACTACACCACAATATACCTGATCTTAGCATAGTTTTTAGCGCATGCAAAGCACCAACAAATGACTATTGGGTTATAAACCATATACAGTCTGTTTGACGCAAGTGCTGCTGCATGCTAGACTACGCGTGCTGCGCCGGACTCCCGTGCGCTTTTTGTGTGTGTTAATAATGAGGTGAAATAGTGACAACCAATAAGGAATTGGCCCAGGCAATTGCAACGAAGGCCGCAGGTTGCGACGAGGTCGAGGTGCTTTTAGCGCCGCAAATCGGTGCAGGCACATGGCGCAATGAGATTGTGATGTTTATCAAGCCAGAGGCATTTATGCTGGCCGATACGGCTCATAGTATCAAGATTGCCGAACTGGTAATGGCCAAGTTAGCAGCATTCGATGCCCGTGTAGCAGGTGCAGTGCTGATTGGTGGCAAGGTACTTGATCGCATGGAAATCATGAGTGCACACTATGGCTTGATTAATTACCTCTCGCGTACGGCCTCGCAGAGCCTCAGCGCTGAGGATCGCGGCAAGATCGCCAGCGCACTGGGTATGCCAATCGAGGGCTGGGATATTCTTGGTGGCCATGAGTACCTGGCACAATATCCGAGTGAGACATCAAAGGATCTCGATCAGCTCTGGTTTGCCGGTCGCTCGACCAAAATCCGCAGTGGGTTTTATGTTAAAACCGCCGAAAAGCCCGACCGCAAGATCATTCTGGTCAATGCGTTCCACCCTGAACAACTCAATCACTTCACCGATCCAACCCACCGCATTGCGCTGCTGCTGATTCATTCAAATAACGATTGGACAACCCTCAAAAATATTATGACTGGTGCAACGTTCCCAGATAAGGCCGACCCAATCTCGATCCGTGGTACGCTGCATGCCAACCCAGCCGAATATGGCTTTGAGAGTGTTACGATCGCAAACAATACCGTACATCTCTCCGCTGGCCCATTTGAGGCACTTTTTGAGATTACCAATTTCTTTGGCAAGCTTATGAATGTTGATGCCACCAAGACTCAGCCACATGCAGTGAAGCATATGGTGGCCGCTGGTCTCAGTGTGGATCAGGCGCTGGCCGCGATTAAAAACCCAATTATCAGTGAGAACCCCAAACCAACCGATCTCTATAGCGCCACTGAGGATATGGACACCGAGGCGGCGATTAACGTGTATCGCGAGTATCTGGGGAAGTAGTGAAGCATTGAAGCCGGGTGCCCGCTGGGCGAAGCCGGGTACCCTCTGGGTGTAGCGCTAGAGCAAGGTCGTGGTTCTTGGGGCGTACTGGGCGAACACAAGGTTCGCCCGTACGCTGGTTCTTGGTTCCCTTCGGCTGCGCGTTCGACTGAGCGTTCGACTGAGCTCACGCCGAAGTCTCACGCCGAAGTCTCAGGGCAGGCTTGGTTCTAAGGTTCTTGGTTGGCCGGGGTACCAGGCCGGGGCACCCTTTGGGTCTGGCACCCCGGTCTGGTGCCCTGTTCTGCGGTTCTGCGGTTCTGCGGTTCGAGGTGTGTTTGTTACTGCCCAGGCGGCTGATAGATGGGGGTCTTCTTAGCTGCCGCGTCGACCTCTTCAGGAGTTATCAAGACGATTGTTTTGATCGTGACAGTTCCACTAGCACCAACCGTCAGGGAAATTGCGGTCATACTCGCATGGTCGGGTACATCGCAAATAAGGTAGGCATCGGCATCGCCGAAGGCAAAGTAAAAGGCTTCCAGGGTTCCGCCAAGTGATTTGATCGCCTTCGCAGCAATGTCACGCCGCTTCGTACCGCCATCTTTGAGTAATCCCTTGACGCCATCGCCAACATAGTTCGCTTGAAGTAGATACTTTGGCATGTGATTCTCCCGATGGGAACGATCTGCATCGTTCAGTATGTTACAAATACGTGGGAATAGTTTCTGGACAGGCTGCTGGCGGGTGACCACCTCCTTCCTTTATTCCCGCAACGACAGCGTATCGACAATACCATTACCAAAGGAGAGGAATGCTGGTGTGTATGCTTTCAATATACGCCGCATGTCAAGGGATACAGGACGCTCATTATCCAGCTATCCACCAATATCCTGGCGCTCTGTTCCCTGCCTCACTTGCGTACCGCATCTGGCACTTGCGCTAGCCAGCCAACCTCAAGCACGCCCCACAGCCCAATCAGAATAGCTTCAGCGGCATCGTGACGCAGGGATGTAGGGCGTGTCGCATCCGACCAAATGATGACCCGGCGGGCAATATCATCGGCATGATATTTGGCTGCACTCCCAC
>JANLSE010000340.1:0-9873 GCA_031362265.1 Roseiflexaceae bacterium | reverse complement strand
GCGATGGAAATTATTGCAGAGCTGGAACGTGAACAGCGTGGCGTGTATGCTGGCGGGGTTGGTCATATTGGCTTTAACGGCGATCTCGATATCTGTATTGCCCTGCGTACAATGGTTGTGAAGGATGGTGTGGCCTATGCGCAGGCGGCGGCTGGTGTGGTTGCCGATAGCACACCAGAGTATGAGTTTACCGAGAGTGGTAACAAGGTGGCAGCATCACTGCGTGCCATAGAGGTCGCCGAGCGCCTGAGCGGGCCAGCAGTTCGCGCCTATGATTGAAGCGCAGAGCGCAGAGCGCAGAGTGCAGAGCGCAAAAACGCAAAGCGCAAAAACGCAAAACGCAAAGATTTGTTGTGCGCTATTTGTTCTCTTGTTCCTTTGTTCTTGCGTTCTGCGCTAATTGAAGGGTATTGGAACGCTATGCCAACAATTATTGATCGCACGCGCCTCCGAGCTGCCCTTAGCGCCGAATTACAGTATTTCTCTGAGACTCACCCACGCTCACGAGTGCTGTACGAACAGGCCAAAGCCTCGTTGTTGGGCGGTGTTCCGATGCATTGGATGGTGCGCTGGGCGGGCTCATTTCCATTGTTTGTCGATTCTGCTAAGGGTGCACACTTTACCTGTGCAGATGGCTTGTCGTATCTGGATTTATGCCTGGGTGATACCGGCGCAATGGCTGGCCATGCGCCAGATGCAGCGGTAGCAGCGATTGTTGAACGGATGCAACGTGGCACGACATTCATGCTTCCGATTGAGGATGTGCTGTGGGTTGGCGAAGAATTACAGCGGCGCTTTGGTTTACCGCTTTGGCAATTTGCCCTAACAGCGACAGATGCTAATCGTTTTGCGATCCGGCTTGCGCGCCATATTACAAAGCGACCAAAGATCTTGGTGTTTAACTGGTGTTATCATGGCAGTGTCGACGAGAGTTTTATTACGCTGCACGATGGTGTTGCAATGGCGCGGGCTGGCAATCTCGGGCCACCGATTGACCCAACGGTGACTACCAAGGTGATCGAATTTAATGATTTATTGGCACTCGAAGCAGCACTCGCTCCAGGTGACGTTGCGTGCGTGCTGGCTGAGCCAGTGATGACGAATATCGGGATTGTGCACCCTGAGCCTGGGTATCACACTGCACTAAGGGAAATTACCCGGCGTACAGGTACGCTCCTGATTATTGATGAGACCCATACGATCTGTACTGGAATTGGCGGCTACACACGTGCATATGACCTAAAGCCAGATATCCTAACACTAGGCAAACCAATTGCAGGCGGAGTTCCAGCGGCAGTTTATGGGTTCAGCGCTGAAATTGCTGAGCGTGTGCAGTCCAGTATTCGCCCTGATGAGTCCGACACAGGTGGGATTGGTGGGACACTTGCTGGAAATGCACTCTCGATTGCCGGAATGCGTGCTACGCTGGATCATGTGCTGAATGAGGCAGCATTTGCAAAGACAATTCCACTAGCGGAGCGTTTTGAGGCGGGTGTGAATACAGTGATCGCGGAGTTTGGGCTGCCCTGGCATGTCAATCGGCTGGGGTGCCGCGCCGAGTATTGGTTCCGCCCGACTGCGCCACGGAATGGCGCTGAAGCCGCCGCTGCGATTGATGCCGAATTGGATCGCTACATGCATCTTGCCACACTCAATCGTGGGATTCTGATGACGCCGTTTCATAATATGGCCTTGATTTCCCCCAATACAACCGCTGATGATATCGATTTTCATACCCAGGTGATGCGAGAGTGTGTGGCGGGGATTGTTACGGAAGAGCGGTGAAGCAATGAAGCATTGGAGCATTGAAGCGCAAAGCGGAGAGCGCAAAAGGTTTGAGTTTGTTGTGCGCTGTGCGCTATGCGCTTCCTTGTTCCTTTGTTCCTTTGTTCTCTTGTTCTTGGTTCTTGGTTCTTGGTTCTTGGTTCTTGGTTTGGGTGCCCTCTGGGCAATTCTTGGTTCTTAGCTTTGGAGAAATCGTATGATACTCCTCCTCGATAACTACGATAGCTTTACCTACAATCTGTATCAGTATTTAGCTGAACTAGGTGCAGCGGTTGTTGTGAAGCGCAATGACGAGCTGAGTGTAGCGGACATTGCATCAATGGCACCGGCAAAAATCGTTATTTCACCAGGGCCCTGCACGCCAAATGAGGCTGGTGTAAGTGTGGATGTCATTCGTCAGTTAGGTGGCCACATTCCGATTTTGGGAGTCTGCTTAGGGCACCAGGCGATTGGTGCGGCCTATGGCGGGAGCGTGGTACGTGCGCCACAGGTCATGCACGGCAAACTCTCAGCCATTCATCATGCGGGAATTGGCGTCTTTACTGGGCTACCACAGCCGTTTGACGCTACTCGTTACCACTCGCTGATTGTGCGCCGAGAGGATTTGCCCGATGTGCTGGAGGTGACAGCTTGGACAGACGATGGCATCATTATGGGCTTGCGCCATCGTGAGCTACCTGTTGAGGGGGTTCAGTTCCACCCAGAATCGATCATGACAAGTTCGGGTAAGGCGTTGCTGCGGAATTTCGTGGAGGCAGTTTAAATTCCGCGATTGTGTAACCACCGCAGATGTTGGTCAGAAAGGATGCCTCTTAATGCACCATCGCCTCTGGTTCCTCCTGGCGCTGCTCCTTATCGGTGGGTGTGGCTTGCCTGGCACTTCTGGCCCAACGCCGACGCCACGCCCGCCTCCCGGCCCACATGCGGGGCTGTATGTCGATGCCAATTATGCTACAGAGCCAGTAAGCCCGCTGGTTTATGGAAGCAATACTGGCCCCTGGCAGACGGTTGGGCTCGATCAGATTCCACTCAGTAAGGCTGGCGGGATCAGCCTGATTCGCTGGCCAGGTGGTAATTGGGGCGATGAGCATACGGTGACGCCACTACAGCTCGATGAATTCATTCGTTTGGCACGGGCAATTGGTGCTGAGCCATTTATCCATGTGCGATTATCTGGTGGAACACCAGAAGAGGCTGCCAGATTGGTACGGCTAGCAAATATCGAGAAGCAATACAAGGTGCGCTATTGGGCGATCGGAAATGAGCCTGATCTATTTGTGATTAAGCGTCGTGCGAAATCCTATACTGTCGCCGATTATGTGCGCGATTTCAAGGCGTATCGTGCCGCCATGAAGGCTGTCGATCCAAGCATTATCATCATTGGGCCGGAAATTAGCCAATATACCGGGCCGGCAACCTACCCAGTCGATGCAACCGGCGTGAATTGGATGGAGGGTTTTCTAAAAGAAGCAGGCACCGAGGTAGATATTGTCTCTGTGCATCGCTACCCCTTTGGCAAGCCTCCCGCTACGCCGACCACACTTCTGGCCGATCCACCTAACTGGACGCGAATGATCGATGAATTGCGCAGCCAGGTGCGGCGAGTTGCGGGCCGCGATATTCCGTTAGCTGTGACTGAGGCGAACTCAGATTGGAGTGGTCGAACTAATGCTGCATCTGGAACCGATTCGCACCTAAATGCAATTTGGTGGGCAGATGTACTTGGGAGGTTGATTCGTGGTAATACAACAATTGTCGCACAGTTTTGTCTAGGTTCCATCCAGAGTCAGGGGCTAGGGATATTCGGCCCGATTTCATATGGCCCGGAAGCGATGCCAATCTATCAGGTCTATTCACTCTTTCGGCAGTTTGGTACCCAGCTTGTGTATTCTAGTTCCGATGATACGACCCTGCCAATCTTGGCTTCACAGCGTGCCGATGGCAAATTGGCGATTCTGGTGATTAACCATGCCGCAAAGGAACGCCGCGCGCCAATCGTGATTGATGGTAAGCAGTTGAATGGCTCCGCTGAGGTGTGGAGTTTTGCCGAGAACCACCCTACACAGCAGATCGGTACCGCCGATTTGACTCAACCTGTCGCGTTTGAGCCATACTCGGCAACAGTACTGGTTGTGGCGCTGCGGTGAGTGGGGATTACAACATCGTTTCTGGAGGAAGTACTTTTCATGTAACGCAAAGACGCGGGTACCCTTTGGGTGCGCGAAGACGCAAGATAATAATACCTTTGCGCCCTTGCGTTTTTGCGTCTTTGCGTTTCGGTGCTCATGATCCCAATCGCGCTCGCACTGCTGCAGCGTGGGCAGTGAGTCCTTCGGCTTCGGCGATGCGGATGGCAGCTGGCCCGATCCGCTGTAGGGCTGCCTCGTTTAGGCCAATCAGCGAGATGATCTTACGGAAATCATCAACATTCACCGGTGACGAGAAGCGCGCCGTGCCACCCGTGGGCATGATGTGCGATGGGCCAGCGACATAATCACCCAGAACCTCAAATGAGCGTTCCCCTAGAAAGATACCACCAGCATTGCGAATCTGCCCCACATATTGCCATGGATCTTGGGTGAGCAAACACAAATGCTCGGGAGCATAGGCATTACTGAGGGAAATGGCGGTTGCCAGATCTGGGACGACCACAATGCCGCCGCGCTGTGCGACCGTCTCAGCGGCAGCCTCACTATTTGTTAGCTCTTCGAGTTGGTGCGCAACTTCAGCTTGAGTTGCATGCGCAAGTTCAGCGCTATTTGTGAGCATGATTGCAGATGCAAATACATGCTCAGCTTGCGCAAGCAGATCCGCCGCCGCATAACGCGGATTTGCATGGGCATCTGCAATTACCAAGGTTTCGGTTGGCCCTGGAAGTGATTCGATCCCAACGACACCATACACCGCACGTTTGGCTAATACCACAAATAGGCTGCCAGGCCCAGCGATTTTGTCGACTTGTGGGACACTATTGCTACCATAGGCCATGGCCGCAATCGCCTGTGCGCCGCCAATGCGAAATACTCGCTGCACTCCGGCGATTTGGGCGGCGGCTAAAACAACTGCATCAACCTCGCCAGTGGCGCGCTGCGGTGGCGAACAAACAATGATCTCTTCTACACCAGCAACACGAGCGGGGATGGCCGCATGCAGCAGCGAAGATGGCAACGGTGCAGCTCCACCTGGCGCATAGATCCCGACACGCTGTAGCGGGCGGATGATTTGACCAAGCGCGCCTTCATTGCCAAATTCCACCCATGTGTTGCGTGCCTGGCGTTGATGGAAGCGCTTCAGCTCTCTAGCCGCGAGCTGAAGCGCTTCATACAGTGCAGGATCTAATCCTTGTACAGCAGCTTCAATTTGCGCTCGTGAGACTTCGAAGCTACTAACCGGGCCATCCAGCTTGGACCCCCACTCCATCAGGGCGAGATCACCGCGTGCGCGTACATCGGCGATGATTCGATCAACTGCCTGTACCGGCGTCAGCTGTTCGCCAAACGTTTGTGTAATACGAGCCAACATTGCGGGAGTGGCCTCCATTTCGTCGAATGGAATACGACGCAACAATCTACGCTGAGCTTCGACAATATCGTTCAGAATTGGGATCGACATGGAATCTCCTTATTCTCCTTAGTGTGCTTCGGTTGTATGATACAAGAAGTTAGCATAGCTGCAATCGTTATCGTATAGATTGATGAATAATGAATATTCGAACAACACAGATCACTTCCTTCTTACGCTCACATACATTCTTGCTAGCACTACTGGCATTACAATTTGTGCTGGTGAACCTAGCAACCGGCCCTTTGTTTGGTGATGCTGCCCGCAACCTACACTGGGGGTTACTGACGGCTGAGGATTCGCGGTTTCTGCTTGGCGCCCCAGATACATTCGAGCGTATCAAGGGGTTTGCTCCCGATCCGCCAACACTCTCGGAGATGCACCTCTATGGCAACGAGCAGGGTAGCTTGCACCGCTGGTGGGGGCCACTAGCGCCCTTGTTGTTTGCTGCGATCTGGAAGTTGAGTGGCTCCTATACGCTCTTACAGTTGGTTATTCCACTCGTTGGTGCAGCTACGGTCGTGCTTCAATATCTGCTCGCACGCGATATACTTGGTGCGCGGGGTGGCTTATTGGCAGCTGCATTTCTAGCTTGTTTCCCAATCTTCCGTGAGTATGCCAGTACCTCCTATACCGAAGCACTTTCGGCATTGGTTCTGACGGCGGCATTGCTGTGTTATCGGCGTGGCAAGTTTTGGGCAACCCTATTGCTTGGAACGCTCACAATTCTTACAAAGATGGATCTATACCCGCTGTTTGTAGGAGCAGTGGTCGGATCCGAGTTGTTTGTATATCTGCAAAAGAACGCACCACAGAATCAAGAACAAGAGAACAAGAGAACAAGAGAACAAGAGAACAAGAGAACAAGAGAACCGAAAGTTGCTATACCCATAGGGTACCCGGCTCCAATGCTCCAATGCTTCAATGCTCTTGCGCTCTTGCGCTCTGCGCTCTGCGCTCTGCATTCCAACACTCCAACGTTCATTCTTACCATGTTGCTTGGTCCGTTACTGCTGGCATCGCCCTGGATCTGGATTCACTATCTTGGTAGTGGCAGTGGTGGCCCAACCCGTGGCCTTTCAGCAGGGTTATTTGTGATTTTGGCACCCCAGCTCCTGGAGCTGCTCTTTTATATTCCATGGTATGGCGCACTTATGACATTAGCGGCGATTGGCGCTACGGTATGGGCAGGGTTACGGGCGCAGAAACTAGCACGCGCGGATGTAGGACTACTGCTCGGCTGGCTGGCGATTGGGTTCATGGTACTGTTGGTATATGCGGCCACACCTGGCGCTGGAAACAGCCCGCGTGTCATTATTCCCGCACTGCCTGCACTAGCGATCCTGTTCGCAGCCGGGTTTGGCGAACTACCTGCGGCCTGGCGGCGGAGGATTGGCTTCTATTTGGTTGTGATCTTCCTGGTGATTAACCTTGTCACGATTGTTTATGATGGTGCGAGCGGTAGTATTGTACGCCACTATATGCCAGCCTGGGATGTTTTACGCGGCAAGCCGCAGGGGTATGTGCTTACTGAGCGGTATTGGGAGACTATCCTCTTCACACGCCAGAAAGCTACTTGGTTCGAGGCTGATAAGCAGTTTGAAACGAATATCATGCACAATCGTGCCAATTTTGCGCACTATATCAGCCAACATCCGATCCGCTATGTGTTGTTGCCGCGCGATGGGCAGCTTGCCAGTACTGAGGTGATTGCCTACCTGGATGCCAACGCAACCAGAATTGATACGGGCCAGATGGTGGTATGGGAGCTACCCTAGATTCTTGAATCTACAACAGCTCTGCTTATTTCCCTTTCGCGTTGTGTTTGGTGGCAATAGCGCTAAACACAGCGCGAAATGATTCTTGGCGGATGCCGCCTGTGTGCTGCAAAGGACTCTACAACCCATGTGAGTGGCCACGGTCAATTTGCATAGCGAGGCTGTTCGGCAGTACAATGGCAGCTATGCATTCGATGATTGAACCACCCCAACCAAGGACGCTTGCAATTGAGATTCGTCCAGCGCGTATGGACGATATTAGTTCGATTTTGGCGCTGCACCGCGAGGCATTTGCAGATAAATTTGGTGCTGCCTTTGGGCGTACTGGGACAGAACGGGGATTGGAAGCCATGGCCGAGGCTTGGCGGCGGCAAGGGCCGCTGGCATTACGGAGCATGTTCGTCGCAACGCTCGATGGTCGTGTTATCGGTACCACATCATTATGTACTGCCGAAAGTGGTGGCGATCCAGGTGGGCAGGCTGAATTAGCATTTCAGAAGGTTCTTGGATCTTGGAAGGCACTGCGTTCGATTTATGCGCTTTCGCTGCTTGCACATACTATTGAACGTTCAGAAGGGTATGTGACCGATGTCTCGGTGCTTGGGGAATACCGCCGCCAAGGTGTGGCGCGTGCGTTATTGATTCGTGCAGAGCAAGAGGCACGCATGCGATCAAAACACTTTCTTGGGCTGTTTGTCAGCGGTTCGAATACTGGCGCACATGCACTTTATGAACAATTCGGTTTCAAAGTCTGGCAAATACGCCGTTCACCGATGGCGGGTATCATTCTGCGTCAATTCACTTGGCACTATATGCGCAAAGAGCTGTGATTTCGCTTGTATGTCTTTGCGTTTACGATCTCCTGGCTTCACCTGAAAGGTGCTTGTTCTCATGTCGCTGCGAACCGTAGCCGCCACTCGTTATGTGACGCCCTTTCGTGAAGGTGGCTCACTGCCTGCACTGGTTGAGGCAGATGATGATGGCATGTATGTGCTCAAGTTTCGTGGCGCAGGCCAAGGCCCCAAAGTATTGGTGGCTGAGCTCATATGTGGTTTTATTGGGCGCGCACTTGGGCTTCCCATCCCCGAACTCGTCTTTGTGGATTTGGATCCTGCACTTGGGCGTAATGAACCAGATGGTGAGATTCAGGCGTTGGTTGCGGCAAGCGCTGGACTGAATCTGGCATGTGATTTTTTACCAGGGGCGCTTGGTTTTGACCCACTTTCAATCACTGAAGTTAACCCAAATCTGGCGGCTCAGATTGTTTGGTTTGATGCACTTACCACAAATGTGGATCGTACCGCGCGTAACCCCAATCTGCTATGGTGGCATCGCCAGCTCTGGCTGATCGACCACGGCGCGGCATTGTATGTTCATCACGCATGGGGCGATTACCGCAGCCGGGCGCGCAGCCCATTCGCGGCGATCAAAGATCATGTACTCCTCGCAGCATCCGAGAATATTTATGCTGCCGATGCGTCGTTGGCACCGCTCCTAACCAACGATTTGATTATGCAGGCGGTTGCACTCGTGCCAGATTCATGGCTTGGAGATGCGACGTTTTCTGATCCAAGCGATCAGCGTGCGGCTTATGTCGATTATCTACAGACTCGGCTGGCAGCGCGGCAGTTGTTTGTGGAGGAGGCAGATCGTGTCCGCGCAGAACGTTTTTGAGTACGCGGTGCTGCGCGTAGTACCCGATATCGAGCGCGGCGAGTGTATCAACGTTGGTGTGGTGCTCCTGTGCCGCCAGCGCCGCTTCTTGCATGCCCGCATTCAGCTTCATTCGGAACGCCTCCACATGTTGGCCCCAACGTTTGAGCAAGAACCACTGCGACGTCAACTCGATTCAATCCCAATCATCTGTGCAGGAGGGACTGGTGCAGGCCCGATTGGGGAACTGGCGATCCAAGAGCGCTTCCGCTGGCTGATTGCTCCCCGCAGTACGATCTTGCAATCCTCGCCTGTCCATTGTGGCTTGTGTACTGACCCTGCTGCAGAACTGGAAGCGATTTTTAGGCGAATGGTTCTGTAAACTTGTGCTACTCGCCAAAGGTATTCACTCATGACGGATTCGATCCTTCCACGCCTCTACAGCCTTACGACACCCTATCGCCGCACGATTACACTCGGTATGTTCTGCCTCATCCTCTCGGTCGCTGCTGAATGGTACAGATTGATAGCCTGTAGTATGCTTTTGAGTTAGTATCCATTCAGCCGCGACTGACCCTGTTATACTATTCGGAGCAGCATCTTCATACAACGCAACTATTCGGAGTAGATGTCGCCATGGAGCTACAGGCCGAGAATACGCTTCAGCAGTTCCAGGAGCTCTTGAAAGCGTTACATCAAGTCAGTATCATACTTTCACGCGCAGAATCTATCGAACGGTTTTTTTATCAGGCAGTTGAGCTTGGCAGTAGCCAACTCGGTTTCGACCGTTTAGGCATCTGGGTTCTGGATGATGAAGACACGAGTAAATTGCGCGGTACCTTTGGAATCGATGAGTATGGGAATATTCGTGATGAGCGCCATTCACTCATTAATGCTGAAACAGAGCACCAGCATTCATATAATCCTGATCGCCTCGTGACCCTAAACCCGCATCTTGCGCTTCTCAATCATGAGTCGCATGTTGTTGGTTATGGCTGGCATGCGGCGGCTGGGTTATGGGATGGTAAACAGTATATTGGCTTTGTTGGCACCGATAACCTGTTGCGGCAGCGGCCCCTCTCACCGTATCAACTTG
>JANLSE010000325.1:0-3405 GCA_031362265.1 Roseiflexaceae bacterium | reverse complement strand
TCGTCGCCTTCCCAACCAACTGCACGTAACCCGCGAAGGTAGGCAGCATATGCCACACCACTCAAATTAGCAACTGCTGCTGGCTCCCAATCGAGAAACCACGTACTGCCACCAACCAGAAACACCACATCCCCACCCAGGGTTCCCATACCGCAATCGCTCCAGTCAATCGCAACGACCGTACGATCCTGACCGGCACGCTTGCAGATAAACACATTGCTACGCTTCGCATCACCATGGCAAAAGACCTGTGGCAGCGACTCAAGGATGGCAGAAAACGCTCCCGATCCCTGGCGAGTTGCTCGAATCGTGGGCGCATGGGCGCAGCAAAGGCCGCTTGCACATGCGATTTCTGCCATGCAGTGGCGAAATCCATTTTAGCTGTCCATTCGCGGGCAATGGTCCGAGCAAGCCACGGGGCATCAGGCTGAAACGTGTCCCGTGCACACATCCCATTAAAGCGTCCGAACTGTTCCGCGACAAATGCGTAGTCGTGCAGCGTCCACTGGCCTCCAGTCACATCGGTCAGCACCTCCATCCAAAGCCACACTTGTTGTTCCGCTTCGCGCGCACGATAACAGCGGGCAGCTTCTACTGGGCCAGCTAGGTGTGCGAGCGTACCGGATGTATAGGCGAGCATTTCGCGCTTCCAATACACCTTCTGACTCGGATGATCGCCATATTCGCCAGGAACAATCAGCTTGAGGGCGACTGCCCACGATTGCATTCCTGCAGCATCGTGCCCAGTGCCGCTGACGCAGAGTACCCCCTCAGGATTAATTGCGCCACGATCGGATAACACGCGAACAGACCAATCGAGGAGTTCGAACGATGGACGCTGCAAGTGAAGGCGAACAACGTCCGTCAATTCTACTTGATCAATCGAAGGGATCTGGCCCATGACACAGGTCCTTTCTCAACAGGCACACAAAATCAGCGCTGGTGAGCCAAAAACACGATGCATAGCTATCCATGCCAAACTGATCGCACGTGGTTACTCCACACTACATTGATAGCCCGCCGAACGGTAAAGCTCAACCGCCGGCTGATGCGTACGGCGTTGTGAGGTGGTACGGCAAAGAGCACGAATCTGATTGTCAAAAATGCCGCGATTCAGCCGGTCGGCTGGAGCGCGATGTTCGGCGGCAAGTTGCCACTGTGTGAAGGGGAGAGGGATAAAGCAAATCCTGATCGCCATTGGCAAAAAGACACAACAAGGAAGACCTCTCCGGATCAGATCTGCCTTGTTGGGTCGCACTTGGAAAATCAGCCTGAAAGGCGCTTATGCTGCCCCACCTTGACTCATTGCCGCCTCTATCGCACTTGGAAACCGTTGCTCGAAGTCAAGAATGCCAACCCACGCAGGGCGTACCGCAATGCGGGCCATCTGCGGCATCATCTGGCCGACGTTCGCTGCCCAAGCGTGACCTTGTTCCTCACCAAAATAGCGTCGTGCGGCGGCCGCATATTCGGGAACTACGCCGTCGATAATCATTACTTCGGCCGTTCCACGGATAGAGAGGACTTTATACGGCCAGGTGCTACTATCAATCGTTACCGCAACTGCTGCACGGTTTGGGATTACATGCATTTTTGGGGAAGCGATGGGTGTTCCAAACACCAGTGCATTCCCATCCCAATGGAACCAGATGGGAATGACACGTGGTGTTCCATCCTCCCACACATAGGCTAATCGTGCCATCTCGGTCGAGTGGAGCAGTGCCTGAGCGATTGGATCGTGAAGAAGAGCGGGATCACCTTGCTTCGTGCCCATCGTGGACTCCTTTCGTAACCGTTAACCGCAGGACAAAAGGGGTGAGATATGTAGAAAGTATACAAGGTGTGTCAACAGTCCGAAGCAAGCAGGGTGTCCGTCAGAGTTTTGCGTGGCTGCTTGCACCGGTTATTTTCCCGGCCCAAACGCCGGATATTTACCATTCTGGAGGATCGATTTCAGCCGGGATCGGGTATGTTTGAGCGATGAATAGGGATCTGAGGACAGATACGAGCATACAAAAAGTGCATTTCTACGGGCTCCAGTACAAAAGCAAAACTCTGACGGACACCCAAGCAAGCAGGATGAGCGGAAGCGTGACGTAGGACGTGCTTTACTGCCACCGAACGATCTGCCCATAACCCGGCCTGCCGAACCACCTTGAAAGTTACACCAAGATTGCGTACGCTCAATCATTTTTAGACTCGCACCGATTCGGCAGGTCGGCGTTAATGGGCATGTTGGGCGGCGAATCGTGCCACCATGACTGCTCCCACCTACCATTTGTCCCACTCTGATACCCTATTCCTGGTTGTATTCCGTTCGTAATCTCGACCGTTTCGTAGGTGTAGACTCCAACATGTCCGCTGCAAGCCAATAGTGCTATGTTCCCACATGCTGACCAGTATATACACTAGTCAGCATCTACCGCAATCACCTGATTAGGCGTACGTTCCTCCGTTTGCGCTACGCCTCCACCAATTGAGTCATCGGTCGCTGCCCACGGCGGCGGCCCCGCATAATACAATACATCGGGATCGATATCCGCTCCATTCGCCCACGCAATCGTTCCCCCATCCACATACATACTGTGAAAATAGGTCGGGTCGTTGCGGATTGGCGCATAGATCGTGCCATCGGCAATATACGGCAGCAAATCAATCTCACGCTGCTCATCATTCGTGAAGTGTATCCGCACCACCCAGCCATCGTGCGGGGTGACGGAACGCACGCGAATCAAGGTTGTCATCATCGCCTCCCTGGTTACGTTAAGGGTGGGATTGTGGTCAGTGGCTGTTGCTGACGGGCAGCTTCCCAATTCGTCAAGAGTTCACTCCGATGCAACTCTTCCCATTCTTGAACCAACCGCAAACCCCGCCGCGAAAGCCGCCCTTCTAACACATCTCCTGTCCCAATCTGAATCAATACTTCATCCCCACCATAGGTTGCATGAAAATGCGGTGGTTGATGATCACGATAGTACATCCAAATAATGATACCAAAAAACTCACTGACGCGCGGCATGGCACCACTACTCCTTCATCAACAGGCGCATCCCTCGCGCCTGCACCTGCCAAAGAGTATAGCATATTGGGAGTCCAAATATGGTTTCTTGAAACAAGAACAAGGCGCCGTGTTGAGATAGTCTGAGCCGCCCCAACGATCTGCCCATAACCCGGCCTGCCGAACCACGTTGTAGATTGCACAAACGATACGCACAAGAAATGATTTATAGACTCGGCTTGATTCGGCAGGTCGGCGTTGATGGGCGTGTTAGGCTGCCTGAGCGCTCTACCAATGAGGGTGCAGTGCTCAATCCCACATCACGGTAGCTGAAGTTGCCGCATCAATTGTCGCGCGTCATCGGCGCAATCCAGTGTATAGTCGCACATTTGCAGCCATGGCTCAAT
>JANLSE010000262.1:0-7326 GCA_031362265.1 Roseiflexaceae bacterium | reverse complement strand
AGGGCGACGGCCTGGATGAGGGTGGTCTGACACGCATCACAGCGCGCCTCAGCGACATGGCCATGTCGCTGAGGCGCGCTGTGATGCGTGTCAGACCACCCTCATCCAGGCCGTCGCCCTCTATCGTGGCGACTTTCTGAGCGGGTTCACACTGCCAGATAGCCAGGTTTTCGACGAGTGGCAGTTCTTTCAGGCAGAGAGTCTGCGCCAGGGCGAATTCGAGGCGGCGATCGCATGTGCTCGGCACCAATTGACACTTGATCCATTGCATGAACTGGCCCACCGACAGCTGATAGCGTTGTATGCAGCAGCGGGCCAGCGGGCAGCAGCGCTGCGCCAATACGAGGAGTGTGCGCGTTCTAGAAGTCGAGTTTGGTGCGCGGCCCACGGCCGAGGCTATGCAACTCTACACCGCTATTAAAGCAAACCAATACCCATTGCAGCGCCTGATCCGAACCTACTCCTTTCGCTTGATCAATTGGCAGCCTACGAAGCATCGTGATAGGTGTTACTCGCAGCACACCAACGACTCCGACAGTCCTGTGAGCACTGTTGTATCTGTCTCTAGACGATCACACACAACATCACGCGTTGGGTCGTAGTCACGACCATCAAACGTGCCGATGCGTGCTCCATACAGATGCAACGAGATTGCAGCTCGGCGTCCTGGATTGGCGACGCGGTGAATACCTTGTTCGTACGCGCCAACCGCCGAAACCCCATCTTCCTGACGCCATATGCGCTGCCATCCTTTGCGTAAATGGGCACGATTTGGTTGGAACCCATCATCCAGACGGATATAGCGCTCTTCAAGCAGGGAACCCGCAACACAGTGATACGCACCCCAGGATGTATGGTCGTGGATGGTAGTGGTGGCATGTGCTGGCCAGACAAATACTTGCAGGCAGGTTGAAGCCTCGCGAGTCCCGAACGTCGCTGCAATATATGGCTCGCGAGCCGTTTTGATGTGTGCAAGGAGTGGCAGGATATGTGTCGCAAGGAAACCCGAATGATGGGTAAGGTGGCGCAGAAAGGACGATGCATCCTCGCTGGCAAGCTGCGGTAGGTAGCGGAAATACTGTGATAATACATTCGTAGACATTGGTATGCCTTCCTTATTCGCGTTATAGGCATACTCTAGTGCATACAGGTACTCACTTTCGAGACTAATTCCTACTCAGTTGCTGCTCACATGCTACGCGGCCTATTCAGTTCTGTCGGGTGCCAGCAATCTTGTGTGGTCGCTTCATACTGTCGAGAGCGAGTAGGAAGATACTGGTGGCGGGGCCGGGTCGGGCGCCAGGCGTGGATTCGTCTGTTGCGCCCGTAGCACCAGGATGTCCAAATCCATCACGAGTTCGCCCACCTTGCGCTGGAGGCGCTTGATTTCCTGCTCCTTTTTGGTGTCCTTATTCTGCCGATACTCTTCTACAAGGTAGTTGATTGCACAAGGTTGGCGTTGACAGAGAATATAACAGGGGGTATTGTTGATGAGCGCAATCTCCTGTGCGAATTCACACTACAGAGTGGCTGAGACTATTGATGGCGGAACTGCCCCATTGCCGCTTGTTCTACTCGATGTACTTCGCCAGTCCCTTCTCGACCGCCCAAGCGGCAATCTGACGACGCGAACTGAAGTCAAGTTTGGAGAGAATGTTGCTAATGTGGGTTTCGACTGTTCGCTCCCCGACCACAAGCATTGTGGAGATCTCGCGATTGATACGCCCCTGCGCGATGAGTGCCGCAATCTCGCGTTCGCGTGCGGTCAACCCATCGAAGGTTGCTTTCGCTTTTTGATGCGCGGTTGGCTTTGATATTCGTGGTAGCAGAGCGAGCGCCCTCGGTACAAACCCTTCGCGCAGATCCTGGTCGGGAATGCTCGATCCAAGTTCATGGATCAACATACGTGCGGTAGCGAATGCCCCCTCAGCCTGTTTGCGGCGCGCCCGGCTCTGCGCAAGCTTTCCTATGCTCATCTGGATGCGCCAGCACAATGGGCGTAATGCGCGTTGCACCGCACCATTATTGGCCGCACGTAGCATCTCCTCAGCCTCATCTAGATGACCCAAAGCGGCCAACGCAATACCTTGCAGATGCC
Source organism: Roseiflexaceae bacterium (assembly GCA_031362265.1). Lineage (GTDB taxonomy): Bacteria > Chloroflexota > Chloroflexia > Chloroflexales > Roseiflexaceae > JANLSE01. The sequence continues at coordinate 5,228 of JANLSE010000262.1, read as the reverse complement.
ACAAACGCGGAATGCTTCCCGAATCATTCGCTCCATCTGGCGTAGCGGTTGTGCGTAGTCGAATCACGATGTCGAGCGCATCATCGGGGTGATTGCTCGCAAGTGCAAGCTCAGCAGAAGCCGCCCAGCACATGCGCTGCCCCTGGGTCTGCATGGGCATATCGGGCGGCAGCGTCAAGTCTAGCACGGCACGCGCCCGAGCAAAATCGCGCTGGGCGATACAGGTCGGTACGAGTAAACCAGCAACATTACGCAAAAAGAAGATGCCAAGTCCATGCGCCAAATCGAAGGCCTGCTCCAGATAGCGACGCGCCAAATCAAATGCCAGCAGATCGTACATTATTGCACCCAGCGCACAGAGTGCGCTGATGCTCCAGACGGTATGGTCAATCGATTGTGCGATGGTGAGCGCAGTACGCGCATATTTGAAGGCAACCCCATACTCGCCGCGTGGGCAGTAGCCATATGCCAGGATAACCTGGGCACCAGCTTCGCCCGAACGCCAGCCGAGTTGTTGTGTCATCCAGAGTGCCCGCTCACCATCACGCTGACATTGAGACGCGGCGATGACTGGCCATGACGTGGCGGTCCAGAGTAGATTGGCGCCTCGTGCAGCGAAATACATCAGGCTTGACGCCAGCCCTCGATCGTCACCCAGAGCGCGAAAGAGTGCGAGTGCCTGCTCATAGAGTGGGAGACCCGCCGCGATATCGCCGCCAATGAACTGAGTTACGCCCAATAGATCATATGTGGCTGCCACATTGGCCTGATCGCCCACGCTTTGGAAGAGAGCGAGTGCTTCTTGATGGTAACGCAGCGCCTCGTGCGGCTGCTCGACAAACAGATACCAGTTACCAACACGATTCAGACTCTGACCAAGACTTCGCTGGTCGTTCAGCTGGCGCGCAAGTGCAAGTGCGCTTTGACGATACTGTCCCATGCGAACATAATCGCGTTCGGCCCAGAGAAAACCCAGATCCAACAACACCTGCCACTCAATCCGCTGATCATTCGTCGCTTTTGCCTCAGCAATAGCAGCCTCGTAGTCCGCTTGTGCGTTGTTGAACGCGCCCAGCGTCTCATATATCTGCCCACGCGCTCGGTAGAGCTCTGCTGACGGACGTATCTGCATATGTTGTGCAGCCTGGATGGCGTGTGAAAGATGGATGATCGTGGCGCGCGGCACATGTGGTTGAGCTTTCTCAGCCGCGCGTCGTGCGTAGGTAAATGCCTTTGGCCAATCTTGCGCCGCGAAGCAATGCGTTGCCAGATCCGCCAGCCAGGTTTCGGCGCCAGAGTGCTCCTGGGCTTGAAGCATAGGCTCCAGGGCTTCAGCAACCGCATGATGCAATGCGCGACGCTCACGTGCCAACAGGTCGTTATAGAGCGCGGCATGGGTCAAGGCATGACGAAATACAAATACATCGGTTGACTCCTCGACCACTAACTGTGCTGCGATCAGCTCTTTAACCCATTGCAGCAACGTAGCTTCCGAATTGCTCGTCAAGCGCTGCAAGACCGTGAAATCAAAGCGCCGCCCCGCAACGGTGGCCAATGCGAGGAACTGCTGTGCCTCTGGGCTAAGCTGTACAACACGCTCGCGCAGCGCGGTTTGGATCGTACGTGGGATACGCAGCTCTTCCAATGGCTTGCGATCCCACTGGCCACGTGTATAGTAGATCGCTCCGGTTGACACAAGGGATGTAATCACCTCCTCAATGAAAAAAGGATTACCCTCTGTCAGCGCATAGATCTCCTGAAGAAAGTCAGTGCGGATCGGACGCTGCTGGTTGAAGATTGCTCGCAGCATGGCATCCGTCTCATCATACGAAAGCTGTTGCAGATGCAACTCGAGGGATAATCGTTCGCGCTCAAGCGTTGCAAGCAGCTGCGCGAGCGATGGCTGGACTTCATCGTCGCGATAGGTACAAATCAATAGGATGGGTTGCCTGGTAATGCGGCGAGCCAAGGCGAGCAGCACGTCCAGGCTTGCCTCATCGCACCAATGTAAATCCTCAATGACAACGAGTACTGGCCATGGGTACTGCCGATCTTGCTGGTCAACTTGTTGCAGAAAGTATTGGACAAATGCGTGAACCAGATGGCGCTGCCGCTCTTCGGCAACGAATGGCGCAGGTGGTGGCAAGTGCGCAAAGCGTGCCGTAAGTTCGGGCAGGAGTGCATGAAGGTAGGGCAGGAGCGGCCCTATGGCTATAGGAATCTCTGATTGAGCCTGCGTGCTCAGGTAGACGCGCAACAGATCGAGAAGTGGTGCATAGGGCAGGATGGCATCTGGCTCGAAGCAGCGGCCCCGCAAAACTGGCATACCGTGCTGCGCGGCATGCTGGCACGCCTCGGCAACCAGACGCGATTTACCAATACCAGCCTCCCCGACCAATAGGATAGTCTTTCCGTGCCCAATACGGGCTTGGTCGCCTAGAGAGAGGAGTGCTTCGATTTGTTGTTCACGGCCGATGAGTAACGGACAAACGATGGGCGACTTGATTAGTGTAGTCATAGCGCCTCACGATCGCATGTGAAACCACTTGAGAGGTTTCGGGCTCGAACGATCGAGCGATTCTGCATCACTTGTCCATGCACGACAGTGCCAGTGGAACCCTGGGGCCGGGTACCCTACTACAATTGTAGCAGCTTTGACTTGATCTACAACCACTAAAGCTACAGTTTATCTGCGATACCAACATCCTCAAAAATCTCCGTATCTTTCCACGATGCTTGATCCACGCATGTCCACTATAGTAGGAGATGAGGGACTGATGATTGAATGAAAGGATGGAACAGCGATGGAACGATCTACATCAGTGGGCGAAGCAGTGCTGAAGTTCTACGAGCGTTTTTCGGCGGGCAAAGTCAACGATTTCGCGCAATCAATCGCATCCTGGCCCGATGCATTTGTGATCGGCACCGGCCCAACCGAATGGCAGGATGGGCGCGCAACCTGGATCGAAGGCTACGAGATGCAAGTCACAGCAATGCCAGGAATCCGTATGCAAGCGGGCAATGTACGCGCCTATGCCGAGGGCACCCTAGGTTTTGCCGCCGATCAGCCTAGCATCATCCTGCCGAATGATCTTGCCATACCACTCCGTATGACAGCAGTCCTACAGCACGAAGGTGGCACCTGGAAACTCCTCAATGTCCACTTTTCGGCGGGTGTCCCAGACGATCTGTTGATTGGTCTCGTGAGCAACAGCACGAATCAGCCAGCCACTCACTGAGTATGCTTCCAAGCACAGTTGGTCGATTATTGTTCAGTGCATTTCAAGCAGTCGTGTTCAAGCATCCCTGATACTGCTGGCCTTCTCGCCACCTTGACTGCCAGTGTGCCAGCAGTAGTATCCATCTGGATTGCACCGAATCATACTGCAAACCAGTCAGATCCAAGATCCAAATCTACATACACGAGGAGCGGCGCCATGTTTGCCGATGTGATGATCTTCTTGGTTGATCTTGGCGCAATGGATCGCGCGATCCGACACTTCCAGGATTCAGTTACGCGGGCAGCAGTACAACAGGTGGGTTTTTCAGGTATGCTCCTGCTGACCAACCGGAATTCCAGTCAAGTGATCGCTGTGCTGCTTTGGGAGACCGAAGCCGACCGGCTGGCCGCTACTGGCAGTCCTGACAAGCAACTCAATGTACTGCTTGCTGCTCCTGTGAATAGGACATTGGAGCATGCTCGTTATGATGTCAGCATTCAGGTTGAGATCACCACACAAGGCCATGCACACGTGCGTGGAATTTGATGGCGATGACGCACAGTTGAACGATAACATACCATCGTTTGGCCTCACGGGAAAGGGCTCTTCCGCATCTCCCGTGCTTGGGTCATGACATTACACCTGATCCAAGACGCGCTGGCGAAGCAACGCGAAGCTAGCCCGTCCATACGCCGTCCGCTTGATCATCTTGAGGCGATTCACATGCCCCTCGGTGATGCCATTCGACCAACCATATTGGAGCGCTGCCGCTACCGCAGCTCGATCACGCACGATCCCTTTGGCGAACTCTATCAGTTCCGGTAATCCACTCGCTTTCGCTGCGTTCAGCCAGGGAATCAATCCCGCCTCATCACGCTGCCGCATCAGCTGGATAAATGTCACGATCAGGTTTTGGGCGATGACCAGACCACCTCTGGGCAGTCTTTGCTCAGCAGTTGGAGATACACCTGCTGATCTGGCTGAAGCTCGGCCTCGGGTCTCACCAACAACCAGCGGACGACGAGACGGCGCACGGCCTCCTTTCCTCCCGGAAAGCCGCGTGCCTGCACCTCGCGCCAGAGTTGGCGACTATTTTGAACACCTGCCTGCCAGCGCTCCCGCAGCTGGCATAGACGTGTCGATGCGCGCGAGGATTGTGCGCTCCTGATCAACCGCCTTGGCCGCACGGCGTAACGCCAACCCAGATCGTGGAATGGTTCGTCCAGCATTGGCAGGTGGAGGTGACCTTCGAGGAGGCCCGCGCCCACTTGGGCATCGAAACGCAGCGGCAATGGTCGGACTTGGCCATCCTGCGCACGACGCCAGCCCTGCTGGGGTTGTTTTCGCTGGTGACCTTGTTCGCGCATCACATGCTCCAAGGGCAGAATCTGCCGGTACGCCAAGCGGCGTGGTATACCAAGGAACTCCCAACCTTCAGCGACACCCTCGCCTTCGTTCGCCAGCAGCTTTGGCCTGTTACCATTTCTTGGATATCGCCTGCAGAAGCCGATATCGTCAAAATCCCAAAGGCGTTGCTCGACCGCCTGACGGACGCGCTAGCCTTCGCTGCATAGAAGGCGGATATGGATAAAGTTGTGCGATGGCACCATGGCACGCTCACCACACCGCACGAATAGCCTGCGCCAGTTCCGCAACCTCTAGTAGTACAGGGTTATTATGTGCGCCACTGCTGCGTGCAGCTTGCTCCGCGACAAGCGCGATGTCGCGTTCTGCGATCCCATACTTCGAGAGTTGTGCAATTCCTAATTCAGAAGCCAGTTGGTGAAGGAAGGCAGGAAGTGCACTGGCATGTGGCTCACATCCAAACAACGCCGCCACTTCGGCGTAGCGTGCTAGCGCCTGGTTGGTTGGATCGCTACGCTGTAACGCCTGAATTGTGGATGCAGTAATTGGCGCAAGGAGTGCTGCACAGATCGCACCATGCGGTACATCGGCAACCCCACCTAATGGTGCCGCGATGCCATGAACAGCGCCCAGGCCAGCATT
>JANLSE010000256.1:0-3718 GCA_031362265.1 Roseiflexaceae bacterium | reverse complement strand
GTGGTCATTGGGTGGCTCCTTCTGAGCAGTATTGCCCAACGGCCACCACACAAGAGACCATCCAGGTCACAGTTAGCACCCGCCGCCCACGTATCTCGGCACCGGTTCGTGCGCTACGCGAGACGCTCACCCCATATATTGATCTGGCTGCGCTACGCCGACTGGCCGCTGATGGCGCGGATCTGCGCGCTGCGCTTACTGGTTCCGACACTCCACCAGAGGTGCATGCATTGCTGGCCACCCTAGCGATCTTACTCAGACCCACGCCACGTGAGCAGATCAAGAGCCCAGCGGATGTCGCAGCACTTATGATGGTCGAGATGAGCCATCTGGATCAAGAGGAGCTGCGCGTGATTGCGCTGGATACCAAGAACCGGGTGCAGGCGATCACTACTGTGTATCGTGGCTCACTTAATAGCGCCATCATTCGGATTGGTGAAGTCTACAAAGAGGCGCTGCGCCTCAACAGCGCGGCCATTATTGTGGTGCATGCACATCCAAGCGGCGACCCGACCCCAAGTCCTGAGGATGTGCTCGTCACACGCCAGATTGTCGATGCTGGCAAGCTGTTAGATTGCGAGTGCCTTGACCATCTGGTGGTCGGCACTGGCCGTTGGGTATCGATGCGGGAAAGAGGCCTTGGGTTTGCCAGTTAGGAGTACTATGAACAACGAATGGCTTTGAGTTGCTATACAAACAACAATGGCGCGCTAGGGCAACCTGGTGCGCCATTGTTGTTTTATGGTGATATCCATTTGCAAGCCACACGTCCCATGCGTGAGGCCATGGTAGTATATACTCGCAACGGGCACTTTACCGCGTCCAGTCTTTCTTTGATGAGACTGTAGCATGAAATACGACAAAACCAATATCCCACATATTCACTGGATTGCCCTCTTGTTTATAGTTAGTGCAGTAGGGTGGTCAATCTACGAATCGCAGGTGAAAGACAATCACATTGAGCAGATGGGCGATATCATGGATCTCCGCGGTACCACTATCGTTGCCATACGCGTTCTCGATCCAGCACAATCAGCGCTACAACGTCTTGATATCTATGCAGAAGGCGGGGCAGCAGCCTCGGTGATACCAGGTCGCGTAGGCGTTCGCGTTCGTCGGCTGGCCCTCACCAGTACAGACATGAGCGACCTAGAACTGTTTCGCCAGCGCTGGTGCGCAAACCCCAAACCTTTCGCAGCGCCAATCAAGGTGAGACCTTCTATGACGTTGCAGTGCGCTGTGACGGCTACAACACCAAGCAGGTACAAGTGCCTGAAGGGGAGCTTCCGACCATTCTAACAAACATCATTCGACGAATGCCAGCCTAAAGGTAGTACCCAGCGCTGAAGCGCCATCACCAAGCGGCGGCGGTCAGACAGCTTTGACGCACGCGAGTCGCGGCGCGGGTGTATGCACGCAGCACAGCAGCAATGCCCCACGGTTTCTAGAAGGGTGCGGCGGTGAGTTTTGAGCGGATGCGATCAGGAATGGTGCATGCGATCAGTGCATCTGTGTCGGCCAGCCTGCACATCGCGTTCGCTCATGCGCGTATCGCTCACGCCATGGCAATGCCGCAGCGGTCACCACATCCCATGTAAGACTGCTCTGCATCGCATGGCTACGCAGCACGGCGATCAGCATGGTTCGCTGGCGATGAGCGCTCGGCAGAAGGCCATCCAGGATGGGTGTGGATGGCTCCAAGCTAAAGGCAAGATGGGCTATTCGCTTCCAAATAGGGCGTGTATCTAGCGAAACCGGAGCTGCTTGCACAGAAAGGATTGACACGCGATTGGCACCTGAGGAGTGTCAATCACCATCTGAGCCACCCTCGCATCTATCTCATGATTTCACGGTTTGGCGCAGAACAATGCTGAATCACATGTTTCGATCAAGTCGCTCCCAGAGCTATTCGACCGACTGATTTTCACCATTTGCAAATAAGGAGTCGCATGAGTAAGCGGCCTTGTGCTACTATATACCATATTGTAGCGACTCACTAAGAGGGATACCGACCGAGGTGGAAGCGATGGAGTTATTCACGTGAGCGAGATAGGTTCAGCTCTCCGCATTGGCCGTCGCGTTGTCGTCACCGGAATGGCCGGTGCGGGCAAGAGTACCTTTGCACGGCAGCTATCGGCGAAGACCGGCCTTCCTCCATCTAGACGTGCACTTCTGGAAGCCGGGTTGGGTGCAGTCCTCGGACAAGGAGTGGCGTAATGTGCAGTCCAAGTTGCTCGCAGGCGAGGAGTGGATTGCTGACGGCAACTATCACGAGACGCTCGACCTGCGGCTCGAGCGCGCGGATATGGTCGTATTCCTCGACACGCCATGGTGGATCTGCGCAGCGCGCGCGTTCGTGCGTGGGTTGCGTCGTCCGGAGGGCTACCAATTGCCTGATGGCTGCGAGACTACGGCGTGGCGAAGACTGCGTGACGAATGGTGGTTAGTTTGGCACGTCTGGCTGGGGCGGCGGTCTGAGCGCGAGCGAGAGCTGGCAATCGTGGCGCAGCATGGAGGCCATGCAGCATTGCACGTGCTGCGGTCCAAGGAGGCTGTCCGTGCATTTCTTGACCACGCCTAGCCTGCCCATCCTACAACCTTAGCGCTGGGGAGCCCATGCGGTTGCGTTGAGCGCCGTCGGTATAACTTGCGGTTCACCCGATGCTCGCCTCGCACGCTCCGCGTAGTGGGCTGCCACAGATTGGGCAAACATATGCAGACGCGGCCTACCTGGCTGAGAGCGGAATGCTGCGGACAGGTGCCAAGGAGCGGATTCGCTATGAATGTGCACGAACAAATCAACGCGTATATTGCCACACAACCTGAACCAAAACGTGGTGACATGCAAGAGTTGCACCGCATCATTCTGGAGTTGAAGCCAGACTGTACCTTGTGGTTCTTAGATGGCAAGGACGAGAAGGGTCGAACGGTTTCTAACCCGAATATAGGATACGGCATCCAGAACAGACGCTACGTCGATGGAACAACGAGAGCGTTCTATCAAATTGGCATCAGTGCAAACACCACCGGGATCTCAGTCTATATCCTCGGAATAGCAGATAAGCAATACCTCGCCGAGACCTATGGAAAAAACCTTGGCAAGGCAAGCGTGACGGGGTATTGCATAAAGTTCAAGACGCTCAAAGAGGTAAACAGCGATATACTTCAAGCTGCAATCCGCTATGGGATTGAGCAGACAAGCAGCTAGCATGGGTTTCAACCGCTTATTGCATACTAAGTAATGCAGCAAAGAGGAGCTCCTTCATGACTAAAAACACGATTTGCCTCTGGTATGAGCGTGATGCAGAGGAAGCCGCGCGCTTCTATACAAACCTATTCACAGAGAGTAGTCTTGGCGCTGTGCAACGAGCACCGTCTGATTATCCGGATGGGAAAGCTGGCGATGCATTGACGGTGGCATTTGTGGTTGCTGGCATACCTTGTATTGGGCTCAATGGCGGCCCGCAATTCAAGCACAGCGAAGCGTTCTCGTTTCAGATCACAACCGGAGATCAAGAAGAGACGGATCGCTATTGGAATGCGCTTGTCGACAACGGAGGGGAGGAGAGTCAGTGCGGGTGGTGCAAGGACAAGTGGGGTATTAGTTGGCAAATCACCCCAAGAGTCCTGACAGAAGCATTGGCGGTCGGTGGCGACGTGGCGAAACGCGCATTTGAGGCAATGATGCCCATGCGCAAGATCGATGTTGCCGCGATTG
>JANLSE010000208.1:0-7132 GCA_031362265.1 Roseiflexaceae bacterium | reverse complement strand
GGAAAGAATACCAAAGATCAGGCTCACGGTTGCCGAGTTACTATTCGGTGGAACCTGCACATACACAGCTGGTGGCAGTGTGCCCTGCGGCAAATATGGTGCCGAAGCAGGAGGCGCTACAGTAGGCCGTGACGGAGTTGGCGGTAGCTGAAACGACCCATCGGGTAAATTTGTGGTGGGTTGCCCAGCACTTGAAGGCGTAGCTTCTGGAACACGCGCTCCACAATTGGTGCAAAAACTGACGCCTGCAGGAAGTTCGGTATCACAATACTGGCAATGCATACAGGCTCCTATTTCACAGCGCATAACGCATAACGCATAACGCATAACGCATAACCGTCACATGCTAATCTTGCGCTCTTGCGCTCTTGCGCTCACGTGCTCAACTCACGAACCTTGGCACCAACATCTGGTGCGGTAACGATCGCTTCTCCAACGAGGATTGCATCGGCACCCCAGGCACACACTTGTGCAACATGGCCAGGGTTGAAGATCCCACTTTCGCTCACCAAGAGTGGCCGTGGGTTATGTGGTAATGACGCAGAAACCTGTTCGGTTGTTGCAAGGTTCGTATGGAAGCTATGCAGGTCGCGATTATTGACGCCAATCAATTCCGCGCCAACCGCCAATGCGCGTTGCAGTTCTGCTGTTGAATGCACCTCAACGAGTGCCTGCATTCCCAACTCGCGAGTCTGTATCAGCAAATCGGATAACACGCGATCTTCGAGTGCCGCAACGATCAGCAGTAAGGCATCCGCACCATAAGCACGCGCCTCGTGGATCTGGTAGGAATCAATGATAAAATCTTTGCGCAACAGTGGCACAGGTGGAGCATCGCTACGATCCGGGTATGCGCCTGTCGCACGTAGATCGAGATCGCGGATTCCCTCAAGGAACTTGATACTGCCCTGGAAAAAACGTTGATCCGTAAGGATCGAGATCGCAGCGGCACCATGGGCAGCATAAGTTCGTGCAAGCAGGAGTGGGTCAAAGTTTTCGATTAGCACACCACGCGAAGGTGATGCTTTCTTGACCTCGGCAATCAACGCTGCACGGCCAGGGATACGTAGGGCTGCTGCAAAATCGCGTGCCGGTGGGCGCTGAGCTATTCGTGTAGCGAGCTGTGATAGTGGGATTTTTGCCTGTTGGCGGGCAACCTCACCTTGCTTATGTTCTAATATGCGCGCTAAAAATGTGCGCGAGTCTTCTGTCATAAATGTATTCCCTCTAGCTTGAGTAAACCGATATGCGGATTGTAGCATGTGGCGCTGGAATGTGGTTAGTTTATCGCATGCGTGCGACTGCTTCAATTGAGCCGAGGAGGATCACGCGATCCTCAGCAATCAGCACTTCCGCTGCAGAAGGCAATAACTGAAGGATTCCTGCGCGGCGTAGTTCGACAACCAGCAAACCGAATGTGGCTCGTACCTGATCAACAGACAGACCAACAAGATGGTTATTCATCGTGACATCAAATTGTTCAGTGACGAATAACCGATTGCCAAGCGCAAAACCGTGTTCGACACCACCGATTAATGCAGCGGCTGTAAGCGTCGGACTCGCAAGGCTGGATGTGCTATAGGCAGCGCGAATGCCAAAGATGTCTGCCAGTCGTTCCGCCAATACATCACTGAAAACACGCACAACAATCTGGATTTCGGGGCGTACGCGCCGCGCAGCAAGGCTGATCTGCAAATTGAGCAAATCATCCGATGTGAGTGCTGCAACCGAAAAGGCGCTATCTAGGCCAGCAGCATGCAACACACTCAACTCACGTGCATCGCCAATAACGGTTTCAACACCCTCAAGTTCGGCGATACGTTGTGGGAAATCGGCACGACCATCGGGAAGCCGTATCACCACAATTCGTGGCCGTGGTTGGAGCGCATGCATTTGTCGCACTACCCGGTAGCCAACTTTCCCAAGCCCGCAGATAATCACTGTATTACGCTGTTCGCTACGTGGCTGTTGATCTAATGCTGCCGCGCCATCCTGATTGGCAAGCTGGGCACGTTCAATTGCAGGAAGCGATCCAATCAATGTTACCTGATTGCCTGGATGGAGTGTGGTGCTCTGTGTGGGAAGTAGCTCGGTGGCACGCGCCGATTCGATTTGGAGGATGCGAAAGCCGCTTTCTGCCTGATCATGTAATAGACGACCGACCTCACCGTTAGCGGAGATTGTCAGGCGCGAGATCGCAAGGAGTTTGCTTGCCGTTGGCAGCACATAATCCACATCACGGCTGACTGCCGCCGCTGCATAGGTAGGAGCCGCTAATGCGGAAGCGCTGAACGCCGCATTTCGCCCAAACGTCTTCTCGAGATTGTAGTCGAGATCCTCGTTAAAGACCCGCAACACCAAGCGCAGAGTCGGCCTGAATGCACGAATAGTGAGTGCGATTTCAATATTCAGTAAATCATCATTCACCGCTGCAACCACGGCACATGCACGCAGCACACCTGCCCGCCGGAGTGTGAGGACTTCGCGTGCATCACCAATGACCACTGGAACCTTACTATTCAGCGCATGTTCAACAAACTCGCTCGACCAATCGCGTTCGATGACGACCGCAGAATACCCAGCATCAATTAACTGTTGAACGGTGCGCATGCCTACGCGCCCGAGGCCACAAACGATAATGTGGTCGCGGTAGGTTGAGGCCAACGCTACTTGCCATGCCTCACGGCGGCTGCCTTTGTCGAGTAGCAGGCGGCCAAAATTAAGAACCCCTTGAAAGATTAATGCTAAACCAAGCAGGGGAATAATAAAAAAGAGCGCTTGACCAACAAGACTATTGCTGGGGAAGGCTAAACTGCTTTGCAGTGTCTGTAGCTTGAGGGTTTCGTAGAGCGACTCGCCAATCCCAAGAGGGCAATTGTTTGTTCCAGGGATAGAATCGTAACGGCAGGGGTCGTAGCCAAAGCGAATATAGAGTGTCCCGATCAGATTTACCAACACAAAGCCAGCAAGAACGATCCAGGATTCGCCTAATAGCAATCCAAAATCATATAAATTGGCGCGGATCAGACGCCAGAGGCTGTACTTGCGGCGGAGAATATTTTTGGAAGCAGGGCGAGGCGTGCCACTCATCATCAGTTGTATCCAGCCTGTGGTGCTCGTAACAGGCATATTGGTTCGATCATGTCCGCGATCGAATTATAGCATTTCTTAAACACTCATGAACACCAATATGGCGCGATCAATGATCGTGCCATTCCTGCTGGGGATTCGCGTGAATCCCCAGCAACCGTAACGTATATACCTACCTTGTGACGGCGAACCGTGTAATCATGCCAGCTGAAAGATGGTCATTCACATGGCAATGGAACAACCATATACCAATGTCATCCGGCTGCATGTCAAGGGTTTTCATGCTCATGGGTAGCAGTTCGACCATATCGGAGCGCATCCCGCTCCAGAGCAAGGTATTGCCATGCCAGTGTGGCGTATGCAGATCAACCTCGGTGCCCATGCCCATCACATACCAGCGTACTCGCTCGCCGCGCTTCATAGTCATTGTGTTGAGCGCCTCATTGCCATAGACATAGCCGTTGATTGAGTGCATGAGATTGCTCTCAATGAAACCTTCATCATCCGGATTGACCGATGCGGGGTTGCCAGCAAACTTCTGGATGTTTTTATCCAGGTATAGGCTACTGTTCTCGTTGAAGACGCTAAACAGGGTAACGAACTCGCGGTCAACATCAATCGGTGAACCATCTCTCTTGGCCATGCCCTTGCGTGTGATGATGATCGGTCCAATTAGCCCAGCGTTCGTATCGGCCACTTCATCGGTATGGGAGTGGTACGACCAGAGGATCGAGCTGGGATCCATTGAGCCTGGACCGGCTCGCTCTGGCACCAACCAATTATAGGTGTGGGTTGCGCCGGGTGGAACGGCATCATCGTTCTTATTGGCGCCGGATGTCCCGTCGCTATATGGCGCGCCTTCTGAGTCCTTTGCGTAAAAGACGCCATGTGGATGCATGCTGAATGGGAAGCTGGCGTTGTTTTTGAACACCACTTTGATCGTATCGCCCACTTCGGCGCGGATCAGTGGCCCCATTGATCCCAGGTGTTGCCATTCTGCAGGAACGGGCTTGAGTGTGTTGAAGCTAGCGTTTGTATATTCTCGATAGAGTGCTTTGGTATACACTTTGCCGATCCGATCAGGCCCTTGCTGGACAAAGACATTGGCGGTGTCATCGAATGGCTCGCCGGTGATCTGATTCATATTGGTGGGCGCATAGTCCCAATCCACCTCATCGACTGCGATATAGTAGGTGCGTGTTTGTCCAAGGGCGGCTGGCTGTACGTCGGTCAGTGCCCCGACGGCAGTAACCGATTTGGAGCCAACCAGCGTTCCCACGATGGCCATTGCTGCCACCGCTGCAATGAGCCCAACTACGCGGATGGCGCGTATGGCTCTGTTGTTTATAGTCATGGTTTTCATTCGATGCTCCTTCGTTCTGATTAACACTTCGTCCGGATCCAGTGTGGTCTCTACCATTCGCAATGGCCTGAGCTTTCTGTTATGCATAGTGCTGAGTTGCTGTCCCTGCTATCGGTGGGCCAATGGGGCCAGTTGCCAATTGTGGTGCCCAGACACGTTCGCCCAGTAGCGCGAGCAGCAAAGCTACAATGCTGAGATTGGTTATGAGAATGAGCGCTGCGTCTATTACGAGTGCCCGCACATGCGACACAAATGTCAAATACTCTAGCCACGTTATTGCGTTTCCAGCTACTTGTGGCTTCGCCGCGCTGCCAATCAGAGTACCGCGCAAGTCGCAGTACAGGTAGTATGGTGTCGACCCAAACCCGGCGAGTTTAGCCGATTCTGTTTGGGGGGCGTTTCCGTATGAATGCAGCAACTCCACATGATGAACCTGATACCGATAGTCGATCAGTGAGCTATTAATCGCCTCCGCGATGCCAGCACCTGCGCTGATCATCGTGATTACCAATGCGCTGCCCCAAAACCTGATTAGTTTGCGCTGGCTATTCCTGAACCAGTGGCGGGCGTAGGCAAATCCAACGAACACGGCTAGAATGATCAATGGCAACATAATCGTTGAATCGCGCAACCAACGGGAGAATGGTGGTTCGTTACGTTCAATAGCACCGACCACGCCCTGGATTGCGGTCATCCAGAAACCATCCATGTATGTTATGAAGATCGCGAACAGAACGATGAGCGACCAGCGTGCTGGGTGCTGCCGCCAAGCAGCAAAGCCTTTGATTAACGTGGTGTGTAACATAGGTATTCCTTCTCCCAAACCTGTCAGATCTGCGATGCAGAGCTCGTCACTGGATCAAAAATCTTCTGCTGCAGATCTGACAGGTTTTCAACTTACGGAGTAATTTCCCAACCGAACATCATGGCGTGATCCTCATGTGCCAGATTATGGCAGTGCGCCACGTATGGGCCAACGAAGTCTCGGAATCCACGATAGATAATCACCGACTCGCTTGGGTCGAGGTTGACCAAATCTTCGCGTGAGTTGTCGTCAGGATGTCCTGAATCCGCTGTGGGGAAGACTAATTTGCCGTTACGCATCATGACGTGATGCTCCTCCATGTGGAAGTGGAATGGATGGACCCAACCGCCGCCACCATTGCGAACCTCCCAGAGGTTGAAGCTACCCTTCTTCTGTCGCGCCAATGGGCTCTGCCCAGCCGGATTCTTCTTGCTTGTCGCCACGATTGTAGGATCGAATGGCACACCATTAATGAGCCACTCAGTTTCGCCGCCGAAGCCACCGCGCTGTACCTCGAAGATCATGCGGTTGTTCATCAAGCTCGTCCATCCCTGGCGCGGCTGTGGCATTGGGCGCAACTGCTGGAGTGGCAGTGGCATCAGGCTGTTGTCTGGCGTTGCAGGCAGGTCACCGATCACAATCTTCATGACCGGCACCTTGTAGTTCGGGTCGAGCGTCGAGCGCGAAGAAGTGCTCCACATGCGACCATCGGGCATCTTCATCACGTTTGTCAGGTAAATGACATCGCCCTTGGTGGTTGGCGTGCCATCCTGATATTTGGAGAAGTCGATGATGAACTCACGGCGCTTGGCTGGCCATAACTCAAACGAATCGCGTTTGATTGGGACGGGTAGTAGGCCACCATCATCGGCAATCTCTACCCATCGCATGCATTGCTGGGCGTCTGGGATGCGATATTGGCCTTGAAGTTCGGTTCCACCATAGCCTAGCGATGCCGCGCTCTTCGGACCTTGAGTCGAACTCATCAGTTTGAACTCATAGATGCGCGCAATCGAGGCATCCAGGAAGCGCAGGCGGTACTTACGGCGCTCTACGTTCAGCACCGGGTAGGCAGTGCCATTGACGGTGAAGATGTCACCAACGAAACCGTGGTTCGGGAAGTGCTTGTAGAAGGTCTTGCCCCACCACTCCGGGCGTGTTTGGTCGGGGTTGGGATTAGGCGCAAACTCATTATCGTGTATGTCGTGGTGCGGAGTAACCCCATCGTCGAGCCGACAGTCGTAGAAGGCCAGGGGGATATCGTACGCTACGTCGAAGAAGGATGTAACGCTATTGTTCAGGGAAGGAGTGCCATCTGGATTGTAGTTGGTGCGCACGCCGGGCAACCGCAAGCCCACACGCTCATCACCCATGTCCATGCGGTTCTTCGGATCGTAGATTGGGTAGAGCCCAACCATACCTTTATACACATTCGAGCCAGTGTGATCCATGCGGTGGTCGTGGAACCAGAAGAAGGTCTGCTTCTCATTGTCATCGCCACCAGCTGGCCAGTTCAAATACAGGTTATCAACCCAGTTTTTGGGTTGGTAGCCATGGAGCCCCAGCATTTTCATTGAGTAGTGCGGGTTACCATCGCTCTCGGGTGAGGTATGACCGTTGTGCAGGTGAGTTAGGAAGGACCAATCTGGCGCGCCAAAGTCTCCGCGCTCGAGGTTGTTTGGATTCTCGTCTAGATGGTTCTCAAAGCGTACCAATACAGGCTTGCCATACTCGGCGTTGATCCGTGGGCCTGGGAAGGTGCCATTAAAACCATAGATCGTACTGGTTGGCAGGGTGGTTGTGCCATCAGCAGCCAATGTAATGGCGGCACCAGGCGGCGGAGCCACCGGTCGACCGTTGCTATCGATTGGCAG
>JANLSE010000205.1:0-3980 GCA_031362265.1 Roseiflexaceae bacterium | reverse complement strand
ATGATAACTACCCCAACCTGCTCTTTGCTGGATCGCAATAGCAGTAACATTTCAACGCGAGAACGCAAGAACGCAAGAACGCAAGAACGCAAGAACGCAAAGGCGCAAAGGCGCAAAGGCGCAAGGTTATCGGCCTTACGTCTTTGCGTTCTTACGCAATACTTCTATATTTGGCGCAGGGTGAGCACCACCTCGTCTTCCCTACGCCACCTTGAGCATTAAGGTGTTGGTGGTGGGCGTTGCCTACGCCGTGTGAGCCAGCGTACCACCAGAACCACCAGAACCACCGGTGTTGCCAGTGGCAATATCACAATCGCAAACCAGAGGAACAGCGTCGCAAAGCTCTGCACGATTGTGACAAGCGTTGTTGATGCCTGAGTTGTGGTTTTCTCTGGATTCCAGATTGGTTCAGGTGTTGGGGTGGGTTCGGGCGTCGGTGTAAGTGGCGGTGGCAGCTGGAGCTGGACAGTAATCGTGGAATAGGCTGCACGCTGGCTCAGGAACTGTGAGCGACCCTTGAGTTGGCTGAGTTGACCTTCAATCTCGGTAAGCTGGGCATTGACCTTCAGTGCTTCTTCGACGGTTTTGGCCTGGGCGAGAAACTCACGAATCCGTGCTTGGGTTGCCTCCAGATTAGCGATCTGGCTTTGTACATCCGTGAATTCCTGCGTAACATCCACACCACTAGCCTGCTCGCTCAGAATGCGGCTAGCACCCTCGCGCAAGCGCTGTAGTGCCACTTCAAATTGATCGACAAGTACCGCCATACGGACATAGGCCGTTTTGCGGTTATAGGTATCGAAGCTTGTGCTTGTCTCTAGAATATACCCACCCGATTGGGCAGCGATCCCATTGACTCGGCTCAGGGCAAGATCGACATCTGCGACCTCAAGGGACATCTGTGCATCTTTGATGATTTTGCGCGCGGGATCGCTAATTACCGGTACAGCCGGTGCATTGGAATCTGTAGCTGAGCCGCCAGAGCCTTCGGTAATAGGCGCAGCAGTAGCGGCGGGAGCTGCGGTTGGTGCTGCGGCTGGGTACGCCTCAGATGAACCAAAACCAGCACCCTGTGCAATATCTGAAGCAGCGGTTGGTGCCGCAGCCGGCGCTCCACCACCTGGTGAAAGCCCCGCATTTATTCGTTGATCGGCAGTTGGCGTTCCGCCGCCACATCCAGCGAGCAGAGCTGCAAACAGAAGCAGGGTACTGTAGAACATGCCCAGTTTGGGCGGTGCATGTGGCATGGGTTCCTCTTTCTGGCAACATGCCGTTGCCACTGATGCGTAAGAAACCTGGAGAATCCGTTGGGCGGTGCTCAGATTGATGACGCTAGTATAGCTGGATTTGTTCCATAGGGAATCAAAACACGGTCATATGCCAGAATTCTGACATATGACCGTGTTGGCAAGGCAAATACGCGTCAGATCACTCCCAGCACGATCTTTTCGAGCGTGTCATTAATGGTGAAAATATCAACATTGTCCTGATTGCCAAAGTGCATAATTGTAATTGAATCCTGTAAGTAATGCACAACACATGTGCCATAGCCTAGCGGTCCACCACACTGCCCAGTGGTTGGATGGCCTTCCAACTCACCAAGCACAATCCCGTAGCCTGAGCCCAGATGATCATCGCCAAATGTGGCATGGTTGGTCAGCATCTTCTCTAGCTCAGTCGCATTCAGCAGCTTCTTGCCGTATAATGCATCAACCCAACGGAGCATGTCATCACTTGTAGTATACAACCCACCAGCAGCATAGAGCGCCGAGACATCATAGGTAGCTTGTCTGTTGCCACTATGATAGTAGCCAACCGCCGCTCCCGACG
The DNA here is from genome assembly GCA_031362265.1 of Roseiflexaceae bacterium. Classification (GTDB taxonomy): domain Bacteria; phylum Chloroflexota; class Chloroflexia; order Chloroflexales; family Roseiflexaceae; genus JANLSE01. The sequence goes on along the minus strand of JANLSE010000205.1, from coordinate 2,150 downwards.
GTGCTTTGCCATAGCCCGATTGCTGCATGCCCAGTGGGTCAAAAATCTGCTGACGCATAAAATCGCCATAGGATTGCCCAGAAGCTTTCTCAATCACCAAGCCAAGCAACACAAAGCCGCTACGTGAGAAGACACGCTTGGCACCTGGCACAAACTCAAGCGGTTTATCACGAAAGAGTGCCACAATCTGGTCGGGTGTTGCGCCAGTCTCACCAAATTTTTTAGCTGGATCGGTGTCTAAATAATCTGGAATACCTGAGGTGTGGCTCAACAGGTGGTGGAGCGTAATTGGTTTCCAGGGCTCTGGGCAGGGTGTGATGTAATTGCAGATCGGATCTTGTACGCTGAGTTTACCCTGCTGTTCAAGTAGCAGCGTGGCGGCCGCCGTAAACTGCAAACTCATCTCCCCAATCGGGAACACGGTCTGTGATGTGAAAGCTACCTGTTTCCCACGATCAGCGAAGCCATACGCTTTCTGAAAAACCACAGTGTTATTCCGTCGAACAGTCACAATCCCACTAAAGAGGCGTTCTTTGGTCATATTGCTGAGGAAGTCATCTAGCTTGGCAGCCATTTCAGCATCAGAGCGCTGAATACCAGGGGCAGCTGCCGTTGGTTGTGCTGTTGCGGTTGGAGCAACCGTGGGTTGTGGAACTGCTGTGGGTGATACGGCTGTCTGCCCACAGGCGGTCAGTACGAGCAGTAGCAGGCTGAGTAACGCAGCCAAAGGTGATTTGTGTAGATACATCAATTACTCCATTCTGGTTATGCTACACATGTAGCAGTGAATGGTGCTATCAAAACATATCGGCTGCTAGTTGTGGTATCGCTTGAGTGATACAGATTGTGGTTAGAGGTCACATATGGAACTCATTCATTCATTCGGGCTTTGGGTCAGCCAGCGCCGTCGCGCCTTGCGGATGACCCAACATGAAGTTGCCGGGCTAGTAAACTGTTCGGTTGCACTGATCCGCAAGATCGAGGCCGATGAACGCCACCCCTCGCCACAAATTGCCGAACTACTGGCGCGCGCCCTGCATATTGCTCCCGATGATGTGCGTGCCTTTGTACACGCCGCCCGCGCTGAGCTCGCTCCGGATCGCCTGCCAGCGCCTGAAACATCGTCATACCCTGCCTCCCCGCCCACCAATAACCTCTTCAGTTATCCACGCTCACGGGGAAATCTGCCAGTAGCGATCTCATCGTTTCTTGGGCGCGTGCGTGAGCTGACAGATCTCGAACAATTACTCACTCGCCCAGAAGTACGGCTGCTCACTTTGACAGGAGTTGGCGGAAGTGGCAAGACTCGCCTCGCACTCCAAGCAGCCGAGGCGCAGCTATCCACATTCCCACAAGGGATCTGGTTTGTGGATCTCGCACCGCTAAATGACCCAGCCCAAGCGTTAATGACGATTATGCAGTCGCTTGGTGTCGCCGAGGACTCGAATGTGCCGCCGCGCAACCGCCTTATTAATTGGTTACGACCACGCCATATGCTACTTCTCATCGACAATTTCGAGCACCTGCTTGCCGCCGCCCCGCTTATCAGCGATGATCTACAACACGCATCCAAGTTACGGGTACTTATAACGAGCCGGGTGCCGCTACATCTGCAGGGTGAACAAGAGTATTTAGTATTACCGCTGGAGCTGCCACAGGTCACAGAAATCAGGGGTCAGCAGGGTGAGGGATCAGGGATCGCGGATCGCGCTGGCCTGCCGGATCGCGGACTTCAGTCCGCCTACCCCGACGCCCTGCGCCTCTTCCTCACTCGCTCCCAGGAGGTACGACCCGATCTTACAATCAGTGGCGATGAACTGATCGCGGCAGCCCAGATCTGTATCCGCCTGGATGGGTTACCACTCGCAATTGAACTAGCCGCTGCGCGTCCGCGCATGTTTTCCCCCACGCAATTGCTGAAGCGCCTGGAATCATATGGTACGCTGGCCATGCTGACGACTGGCCCGCGCGATTTGCCAGCGCGCCAGCAGACAGTCCGTGCCACAATTGCTTGGAGCTATCATTTGCTTGGGCTTTGTTGCATAATCCGAAACAGGTGGTAGACTGCGGGCAGGAGTTGGTTTTGAACGATGAGGACGTCCATGGCACGCCCACACGACCGCCCCCGCGCCGCCGCGGCTCCACCCGAC
>JANLSE010000201.1:0-3743 GCA_031362265.1 Roseiflexaceae bacterium | reverse complement strand
TTGTCGATCTTGCACCAATCACCGATCCGGCGCTGGTCATCCCAACTATCGCTCAGGCACTCGGGGTGCCCGATACCGGAAATCTCCCCATCCCTGTGCGGTTGAAGCACTTCTTGCATGCGCGCGAGTTGCTGCTGTTGCTCGATAATTTTGAGCAGGTTGTGGATGCCGCACCACTCGTCGCAGAGTTATTGGCGGCTGCCGCAGGGCTGAAAGTACTTGTGACGAGCCGAATCGGGCTGCGTTTGCTCGCCGAGCATGAGTATGCTGTACCACCACTTGCGCTACCGCCAAAGACTGCTCGGACGTTGGCCAACCCAATGGCTGATACATCGACCGCAGAGTTCACCCAGTACGCAGCAGTTGCGCTGTTCATTGCACGCGCCTGTGCGGTGAAAGCCGATTTCATGGTGACGAATGCAACCGCGCCAGCAGTGGCAGAGATCTGCGTGCGTCTGGACGGATTGCCACTGGCGATTGAACTGGCGGCAGCGCGCATCAAACTGTTCCCACCCGAGGCGCTACTGGCGCGCCTGAGTGCGCCGCTAGCCCTACTAACGAGCGGCCCACGCGATCTACCGGCGCGCCAGCAGACGATTCGGGCAGCGATCGATTGGAGCTACCAACTGCTGAACGCCGCTGAGCAACGGCTGTTCCGTCTCTTGGGAGTGTTCATTGGTGGGTTCACGCTGGAGGCGGCTGAGGCTGTATCGTCCCAGCAGAGCAGTGCCACTGGAGAGACACTTGATCTATTGGCAGCACTCGTCGATCATAGTCTGATTGTCGCGCTTGAGCCAGCAGCAGATCAACCACGCTATGGGATGCTGGAGTTGCTGCATGAATATGCACTGGATCGTTTGCGGGGGGCAAACGAGGACAAAGCGATCGGCCGCCGCCACGCTGCGTATCTGCTGGATTTAGTGGAGACACTCGAACCAAAGATTGACGGCCCGCAGTACGCGATGATACTGAATCAACTCGAGGCAGAGTTGCCAAACATACGTGCAGCACTCAGTTGGGCCGGCCTAGCAGGCGAGTACGACATGGAGCTGCGCTTGGCTAGTGCACCCATGGCATTCTGGTTAGCGCGAGGGCACCACAGTGAAGGGTGTGCTGCGTTGCAGGCCGTACTCTCACGGCCGGGTACAGGGCAACCAATTGTTCGCGCACGGGCGCTCAACGCACTCGGCCGTATGAGAGTGGGCGAGAGTGCGTACTGGCCAGAGACTGTCGCAGGGTTTGAAGAGAGCCTGGCGATTTTTCGTGCGTTGGGCGACCTGAATGGGAGCGCCGAAGTGCTTGATCATCTAGCGCTTGTCGCAGGCAGCCGGGGTGACGTAGAGCAAGCACTGGCCCTTGAGGAAATGAGCTTGCTCGACAGCCGCGCTGCCCACAATCCGGTACGTACTGCGTGGGCGCTGCAGAACTTAGCAGACATGCTATTTACGCATGGCGATGCAGCGCGCGGGAGTGAACTGCTGGATGAAAGCTTGACCTTGTTCGAAGGGTTAGGGCATGCACTTGGCCGCATCAATGGGCTCACGACGCGTGCTTTGCAAGTACACAACCAAGGTGATGACCAACGGGCGCGGGCGTTTATGGAGGAGGTTGTCGAACGAGGGCACACCACACTCGGGCAGACTGAGCGGCTTGCTGTAACACTATTCTTATTCGGCCAGGCGATGCTGTGGGAAGACGACCAGGCATGGGCGCTGAATATGATACAGCAGAGCTTGGCAATCTTCCGCGCGCTAGATATTCTTGAGCCGATCCCATTGGTACTTCACACACTGGGAGAGGCCTCCCTCGCCCAAGGCGACTACGTAGCAGCGCGGGCACGCTTTGAGGAGAGCCAAGTGGTGTGCCGCAAACTGGGCAATTCCTGGGACACGGCGGCAGCTCTGCTTGGCATGGGGCATGTCGCGCTGGCTGAGGGCGATGCCAGTTCGGCAAACCAATTCTATCGCGAAGCACTGATGCTTTTCATGAGCTTGCCCGCTTGGGATGATCGACTCCGCCACGTTGGTGTCGCCGCTGGTCTGGTAGGGTTAATCAATACGGTCCATAGCACAGGTTCCGAACAAGTAGTGCGCTTGTATGGTGCGGCGGCAGCATATCGCGCGACGATTGGCCAAGCGGCGCTCAATGAGCTCGGAGGCCGTTCCGCATTGCCATCCAATAGCGCAATAGATGCACGTATGCGCGGGTTGGCACGTACAGTAGTTGGCGAGGATGCATACAATGCTGCTTGGGTAGCTGGGCAGCAAATGAATATCGACGACGCGATTGCGGAGGCATTGGCGCTTGTACCATCCGATCCAATGCTTGGAGGAGGCATGACATGAGCGATGACCTGCTCTCCTTCGGCAGCTGGATTCGCCGCCGCCGTAAAGCCCTCGACCTGACCCAGGACGACCTGGCGGGCTTGGTCGGCTGCTCGAAAGACCTGATTGTCAAGATCGAGGGTGATGCGCGGCGACCCTCTAAACAGGTTGCTGAGCTCCTTGCGTGCGCCTTGTCCCTGACCAACGGCGAGATTGGACTCTTCATCCGGGCAGCCCGCGCTGAATTAACCGCCGACCAACTGCCAGCTCCAACCACCAGTGTGCCGCAGCCGACGCTGAATATGCCGGTGTTCGCTTCCGTCAATACAAGTGCAATACCACAGAGCCAGCCAGGTGGCACGGTCACATTCCTGTTCACCGATATCGAAGGCAGCACCCAGCTCTGGGAGCGTCATCCGCAGGCGATGAAGGTATCCCTGGCCCAGCACCACGCCCTGCTGCGCCAAGCAATCGAAACCCACGCGGGGGTGGTCTTCCAGATCATCGGCGATGCCTTCTGTGCGGCCTTTGCCACCGCGCCTGCCGCCCTGCACGCGGCTCTCGACGCCCAGCGCGCCCTACGGGATGCTGTCTGGGGATCGACCGGCCCGATCCGGGTGCGCATGGCACTGCATACCGCCACGATTGCCCTTCAGTCGGGCGATTACCCGAGCGGCCCGCATTTCAACCGGCTGGCACGGCTGCTGAGTGCTGGCCACGGTGACCAGGTGCTGCTCTCGGCCGCTACTCACGAACTGCTGCACGAGCACCTGCCTCCGGATGTGTCCTTCCGTGACCTGGGTGCTCACCAACTGAAGAACCTCTCCCAGAGCGCCAAATTCGTGAACACCTGCTTCGAGGTTAAAACGACTCACGAACGTTTCCAGGCTCTCTATTGCATTGCAGAGCCAAATCACAAGGGTATTATATCAACGTATCATTCGCGAGCGCGTGGCACCAACCCACTAACTGGCAAGCAGTTCTATGCCAGAAAGAGGGCTCAGCGTTTAGATACGCATCCCCCGCTCCGCAAGCTCGCTGTAAAGCATATCGTAATACCCAGCGAACTCGCGGTGCCGCCGTGTGTCATAGCCGCGCATGGCGCGCACGATATCAGTTTTCTTTTCGCCGCGCGCAATTCTGGCCCCAATCTCAGCGATATCGGCGGGTGAAAACCCAAGATTGCAAACTACAAAATCGCTTGCTGCTGCTGCAAACTCGGTTTGCAACTCCGCAATCTTTTGTGAGAGATTTGCAGCGTTTTTTTCAGCCGTAGGAGCCTCACTCATGGTTGAAGTTGTTGCTATATGGGCTGGTGCCTTTGCAATAAGGGTTGACAGCAGCTCCTCGGTGGGAGCGACTTTCTTGGGCAGGTAGGCTAGCCAGGAGCGGCGCTCGGTCTCGCTGAGGTAGGGTGCC
>JANLSE010000200.1:0-2176 GCA_031362265.1 Roseiflexaceae bacterium | reverse complement strand
GAAATCAGCAGCCAACTGCAGCGGGCGGGTGCCTTTCTCCTCGATCAGCAATTTATTGCCATCGAAGTAGCCCTCGCCTGCCTGGCGGAGCACTGCACCATAGATGTCGGTGCCTGCATCGGCGACAATGCTGGTCTTGCCACTGCTCTTGTCTGTGATCTGCTTTGCTAGGGCGAAGAAATCATCCCACGTCTTGCCATTCTTGTTGCCAATGAGTTCTTCAATCTTCTCCGGCTCGGTTGGCAAACCAGCGGCCTCGAACAGGTCGGTTCGATACCAGAACCCAGCTGGGCCAATATCCCAAGGGAAGGCAATCAAGCGACCATCAGTGCTGGTGCCCTGTGTCCACTTGTATTCGACCATGTCATTCTTGTACTTGCCAGCATCGTAGGGTGCATCGAGCAGGTTGACAAGGCCACCCTTGGCAGCGAAGGAACCAACACGGCCAACTTCGATCGAAGCAACGTCAGGGGCACCACTACCAGCCGCAAACGATGTCAGCAACTTATCGTGGCTGTCGGCAAATGGCTGATTAACAAACGTCACAGTGACGTTGGGTTTGACCTTCTTGTATGCTTCGGCCCAAATCTTACCAACATCATCCCACCACCAAAACACGATTTCAGTTTTGGCAGTGTCGCCCTGAACTGGGGCGGCGGTTGGGGCAGCGGCGGCTGGGGCGGCGGTTGGGGCGGCGGCTGGAGTAGCGGCTGGCTGGCCACAGGCCACGAGAACAGCGCTTCCAACGCCTGCGGCTGCAACGCGGAGGAATCCGCGGCGGGAGAGGGATTTGCTAGACATGTTGCTCCTCATTCTGATCCACCATTGGACAAGATTCTGCGATTGTTCCCACCGGCGTTTCCGGAACTTCCCGGAACAGCGGAGCAGGTGGGGTGATTAATTGCCACAAACGAGCGCCCAGCGCACTAACAAGGGGAATCTGATGTATGGTTACGACGCCTGGTACGCAACGTATAGCCTTTGCTGGCTTCACCTCCCTCCAACGAATGCCTTTGTGGCACGAGGTTGTGAACGTTTACAAAGATAGTGGCAACGGTATTATACTGAACACATCATGCATCGTCAAGTAGCATTAACAATCTCTCAACTGCTCACCTTGACAGTCCTACAACCCAGGCATATGATCGCCCTGCAATAGATTATCAATCGAGAGAGGAGTCTGATATGGGGTTGCCCGAAACAGGCATGCGCTATGCGATTATCGGATGTGCCGCTGGTATTGCTGCCACACATCTCGAAGCACTTAAACGTGTACCACATGCACAGATCGTGGCCATGGCAGATGTAGCAACCGAACGTGGTGCGGCGCGTGCAGCTGAGGTTGGCTGCCCATTCTTTGAGGATTACCGTGCACTCCTCGCTGCCAATCTGCCAGATATTATTGTGGTGACAACACCACACCCATTTCATGCTCCAATTGCGATAGCCGCACTTACAGCAGGCGCACATGTCCTGGTGGAAAAACCACTCGCTGTGTCGGTACGCGATGGCGATGCAATGATCAATGCTGCTGAGCAATCTGGCAAGCTACTCGCTGTCAGCTTTCAGCAACGTTTTCGGCCAGTTGTTGAGCATGCCAAGCAAATCATTGCAAGCGGCGAACTAGGCGAGCTAGTACGTGTGCTGTTAGTCGAACCATGGTATCGCCCAGCCGCCTACTATCGCTCAGCAGGTTGGCGTGGCACTTGGAAGGGTGAGGGCGGTGGCGTACTCATGAACCAAGGGCCACACCCGCTCGATCTGCTCTGCCACTTGATTGGCCCGCCAAGTAAAGTATGGGGATGGACACGTACACGCGCCCATGCAATAGAGGTAGAAGATACTGCGCAGGCCATGCTTGAATACCCTAATGGCGCACCCGGCTACCTGACACTAAGTACGGCCGAGGCAGGCGTTGAGCGCCGTATGCAGATTGTGGGCGATAAAGCGGTGTTGGAGCTCGTTGATGATGCACTGCGGATTATGCGGTTCACCCCATCACAAAGCGAATTCCGCGCAGCCAGCCAAAGCATGTGGGATGCCCCGGCAACGCAGAGTGAAGTGATTAACCTACCAGGCGATGGCGGTGGTCATCTGGCGGTCTACAACGACCTTGAAGCAGCCATTCGCACTAGCCAACGCCCGCGTAGCGATGGCCGCGAATCCATAATGGGGC
>JANLSE010000198.1:0-2194 GCA_031362265.1 Roseiflexaceae bacterium | reverse complement strand
CGAGCATGGCTGGTGTTCTGAGCGAAAAGCAATCCATTAGAGATTGATGTATTGAGGCTGACCAGATACGAACCGCCAAGGTCTACCATCTTGTCGGTCGAAAGCAGCGCGACCGTCTTGGATGTGTAGTCTGGTGCTACGCGAGGGCAAACCTGGCCGAAGCGCGACTTGATCCGGTCAATCAGTTCGCGTGAATATGCCCCGAAGCAAATCTTACCATAGACATATGACGGACCTTCGGTACCGAGCCGCTCCCGACAGGAAATGCGAGACGCAATTTCCTGCTTTGTATTCACGTAGAATGGCTCTCCCCTACCACGCACAGGCACGAGATAGCCCCGACCGACGTCGCCGTCGGCTTCGTGGGTCAGGTAGTAGGCATCTGATGTCCATGAATAAATATCTGCAGGGTGACTTTGTGTGGCAGCCTGCAGTTTCGCAAGTGCACAGTGGCGCAGCAGCGTCTTGTCGATCAAGACCAGCACATAGTCGCCGCGCGCTTGGTCAATGGCAAATTCCCAGTTATCATGCATCGCCAGTGGCGCGGGCGGCGCGACATAGCGCACGCGTGGATCGTCGAACGCTTCGATCTTGGTTTTGCAAGAACTCTTCAAGAAATTGTCACATACGATAACCTCAAGGTCGCTGAAGCTCTGCCGCAGAACGCTTTCGAGCGCATTGCGGGCATATTCAGGCCTGTCGCGTGTTGGGATCACAACAGAAAAGCGTGGCCGCGCAGCGTTGTTTAGTGGGCCGATGTTTTGTTCAGACAAGGCGACGCTCTCTCGTTTGTGGCCGGATCAGTGCTGCTGGATACGCGTAAGATGCTGCAATATAGCATCCCGGCAGAGGCTCACCGGATCGGCCTTGTCATTGAAAAACCTGTGATACCACGTTGCCGTTTCAAAAATAGTCTCGCGTTGGGTCAGCGAAGGACGCCACCCAAGGTCGGTCATGGCGCGAGCAGAATCAAGCCTTAACTGCGGTGCCTCAGCCAGCGTCGGCTGGCTGCAGGTTAGCCAGCCTTGAGTGGCGCCCCAGGACTCTGCAAACGCCTCTACCAGCTCATGTACCTGCATGTCTGCGCCGCTGATCGGACCCAAATTCCATGCGCTTGCAAAACCGGCATCACAATTGTGTAACCGTTCAGCGAGCATCAAATATCCAGTCAGCGTGTCGAGAACGAAAAGCCATGGCCGCACGCTTTTGGGATAACGGAGTACCACCTGGCGGTGCTCGTTGAGCGCCGAAACAATATCTGTAACGATGCGATCCTCTGACCAATCCCCACCGCCAATAACGTTGCCGGAGCGTGCCGTTGCGATTTGTGCACTGCTCGCACCAAGTCGCCCACTGAAGAAACTTTCACGGTAAGAGGCGGTGAGTATCTCTGCAGCAGCCTTACTGGCGCTGTAGGGATCATGTCCGCCAAGTGAATCACTCTCCTTGCGGGGCGTAAGCCCATCCGACAAGTCGTATACTTTGTCGGTGGTGATGATGAGGCCTACTCGAACGCAGGGCGTCGCGCGTATCGCATCAAGGACATGGGCAGTACCAAGAACATTGATAGCGAAAGTTTCCGCTGGATACCGATAGGAATGACGCACAAGTGATTGTGCAGCGAGATGAAACACAATTTCTGGCTCAAATGCCTGGATGGTTCGCCGAAGGACATCTCGGTCTCGGATGTCCGCGATGTGGCAATTTTTTTGACGTGAGCCACTTGTGAGAGAGTAAAGGCTTGGGGTTGTGGCGGGCGCTAGACTGTAGCCGCAAATTTCAGCACCGAGCTGTTCCAGCAGCAACGTCAACCACGCACCCTTGAAGCCGGTATGGCCGGTGACAAAAACTCTCTTGCCGCACCAGAACTTAGGCTTGATCATGTGCGCTCCAGAAGCCGAGTGCCTTCCCAGGGCTTATGATTGCCCGCAATTATCCAATTACCAGATCTCTCGGCGTTGCCAAAGCCGAGTCATTGGCGGCGAAGCCAAGTATGCAGACTATTCGTATGCCAGCGTTTGCTGCGCGCATGAGCGTGTTCTTAGACTTGCTGCTCTTGGCGCAAGACTATAGATCAGGTCGTGGCTACCGGACCATAGGTCAGCGGTTTGTGTGGCCGGTTGCAGTTCGGGGTTCGAGGCACAATGAAAGTTGTCATACTTGCCGGGGGACTAGGCACCCGTATTAGCGAGGA
>JANLSE010000189.1:0-6950 GCA_031362265.1 Roseiflexaceae bacterium | reverse complement strand
GTCCACCAGGCACACGCCGAGGTCGCGTTCGTCGTCCGAGAGCACGGCGCGCGCCGAGGCGAGCGGCTGCAGGATCAGGTCGTTCACGTCCAGGCCGCAGCGGCGCACGCATTTGACGATGTTCTGCGCCGCCGACACCGCGCCGGTGACGATGTGCACCTTCACTTCCAGCCGCACGCCCGACATGCCCACCGGTTCGCGCACGTCCTCCTGGCCATCGATGATGAATTCCTGGCGCAGCACGTGCAGGATCTGCTGGTCGGTGGGGATGTTCACCGCTTTTGCGGTTTCGACCGCCCGCTCGACATCCACGGCGCTGACCTCGCGGTCTTTCACCGCCACCATGCCGGTGGAGTTGAAGCTGCGTATGTGGCTGCCGGCGATGCCCGTGAAGGCTCTGGATTTTACAATAACGATAGTCTAGCGGTTCAATACATTTCGGGCACATGGACATATCAGAGTGGTGCAACCTACTCGCGTGCTATGAATAGCGATCTGCATGTTGCCAGTACTAATGGTGCAACGGTTACATTCGCCTTTCAGGGATCGCGGGTTACCTATTGGTATTCAATGGCTTTTAATCGAGGCGGCTACAATGTGTATATTGACAATGTATTTATTGAACAGGTGTTACCTTCCAGTGGCTTTACAATGCGTCAAATTGGGCGAACATGGACGGTTACGAATCCAGCGATAGCACATACTCTCAAGATAGTATTCGTTGCGTTGCCATCAGGGGTATATCTAGATGTAGATGCGTTTTCGGTTGATGTACAAACCTACACGCTCGAAAACGCCGGAGATGGGAATGATCCATCGATTCGGAAAATAGGGAGTTGGGATCAAGGTTTTGGGGATGGGGGAGCTTACAACAATACACTTGCTTGGTCAAATGTTACCGGCGACCTCATTCGGTATACGTATACGGGGGATCAAGTCACTTACGTCTATTCGAAAGGACCTAATTATGGTATAGCCTCAGTGTTTGTTGATGGCTATTTTCGTACAACTATCGACATGTGGAGTGGCAGCACAGCTTATATCCGAAATAATAAACTAACACTCACTAGTCCGGACACACTCATTCTATGGGGAAATGAGGCTTTGCCTACACCATATAACAGAGGTGGGCAGCGTGTTGATACCCATACAGTTGAGATTCTTGTCACAGGTACCAAGAACACAAATTCTAGCGGTTATTTTATTGATGTGGATCGGATTTACACGGAGTCTGATACTCTGGGAACTCTTGATAACGTCAGTCAGACAGCAGTTAATTGGTGTTGGGCAACTGTGGCGCAGATAGTTGGTCAGTATATGACAAGCACGCAGATGGTTCTACCAAGTGGAACTAATTCCAACCGACAATGCGATCTTGTCAAGACCGTTTATGCTGGAACATGCCCTGACGCTCAAGGTCCAATATCGTGGATTTCAGCAATCCTTAGTAATCAATACGGTAGTTCAAGTACGTGGAATTATCCAAGTACATCTCTTGCCGAAAACACTCTGCGGGCGGAATTACTTTTAGGTATTCCAGTTATTGAGCGATGGCAGTGGAACTTGACTAGTGGCCATTTCATCGTCATCCGTGGTTTCGATGCGGTAGCTAACACTTATTTAGTAACCATACCCGACTCGAACATGGGTGTTTCAATAAATACCCAAATGACTTACAGCCAACTGGGTTCGGGAACATATAATACTGCGAATTACACCTGGAATGGGTACACATATAACATACGACGCTAGCTTATGTAGTATATTACTAGCCATATCAAGCCAAATGAAGTGATGAAAGGGGCAACTCATGAAACCCTATCTACGAATGTTAGTTCCAATCCTCATCGCGATCATTGTGGTTGCGAGTATCGCAATGTGGGCAAGCCGAACGATCGCAACACGCCACACAATGCCGAAACCCCCATCATATCCACTCGACGAGATTCAGAAGATTGCTGAAGAGCAATTTCCAATTGTGATCCAGGCACTAGGGCGTAGCCCGGAAATGTATGGGTTTAAAAATCAGGATGAACTTAGTCGTGCCGAGCTTGGAGGTTCATTTATTGGCTATGGTATTGATGTCGCAGACGTTCCTACAGACAATGCGCTCAAAGGGAATATTCGTGATAGATTGGAGGGCGGGGTCACAGTAACATTTCCTATCCTAGTCGATGACCATGTACGTGCTGCAATGGATATTGAATATCGCGATGGTGTTTGGCAGCGAGGAATGTTTGGCGGAACAGGGCCTCAATGGGAATTGGCAATTGCAGCCAAGCAACGTCTGTCTGCGCAAGGCATCACTGGCAGGCTTGATGTTGTCATGTTCAAGGCTGGTGCATCGATCTTTGGGATGGTCGATGCGCAAGGGCAGACGTATCTGATCCCATTGAGCGATGCAGGCAAACTCTTCCCAGAGCTCGATTTTGGCGGCCAGCAGATGTACACATTTCAGGAAGTACTGCCCCTGATGCGGGTACAGGCACAGCGCATTGTGACCGAAGTTGAACGACAGAATCAGGAGAATCTGTTGCGTATGCCATCCCCACCGCCAACCCTGACCCCGGCACCAACCGCCACACCAGAGCCTGCCTACCCTGCGCCGGTATTGGAGCCAACCGCTATAACCGCACCATAAAACATTGGATGGCGGAGATCGCTGATGGAGTGGAGGTATGTCGAATAGATGTACCTCCACTATTTGCACTAGCGATTGATCGAAAATCATTGCAACCTGTGCTATCATCGTTAGTGTTACAAACAGCATTCCCATGCGCTCCATGGTTGGTCAGGAGCAAATTCACCTATTATCTACTCCTGCGTAAGGAGCCTGCCATGCAACGACATCTCCGCTTCATTATTCCGATTCTCATTATTGGAGTGGCAATAAGTTTTGCCGCTACGCGAACCAACCAAACGATAGCTACACGCCATACAATGCCAAAACCACCATCGTATCCATTTGATGAGGCGCGCAAGATTGCGGAGGCGAATCTTCCAAAATTTATGCAATCGATCGGTATGAATTATGCTACGTATGGCTTTAAGAGTGTGGATGGGCTAAGTCGAGCAACTCTTGGCATACCATATGTTGGATATAGTTTTGACCTACTCAATGTGCCGGAGAGTGCAAGCTTGAAGGGAGATATTCGTGATTATCTGGATGGCGGTGTCCAGATAACATTCCCTGTTCTGGTTGATAATGAAATGCATGCCAGCATGGAAGTTGAGTTTCGTGATGGCAAGTGGCAAGATGGCCCTTGGAGTAGCTATACGCCAAAGATGATCGTAGGGCTACAGGAACGTTTAGTTGCTAAAGGGATTACTGAGCGACTGGATCAGGTGAATTTTGGCTTTGTGCAAACTATCTTTGGAATGATTGACTATAACGGCCAGACGATGCTGATACCGTTGCAAGACGCAGGCAATTACTTCCCAGAGCTTGATTTCAGTAGTGACCGGATGTATACCCTGGATGAGGTATTGCCATTAGTTCGGGTTCAGGCACAGCATATGGTCGAAGAGATTGATCGCCAAAATCAGGAGATGATGTTACATATGCCAACCCAAGGGCCAACCCTAACCCCCGCGCCAACAGCTACGCCGATGCTAGTCTACCCTGCGCCCATTATGCCGCCGAGTGCCACGCCTGATATTCTACATCCAACGTTAACGCCTATACCAACGGAGATACCAGTGCCTGCCTACCCTGCGCCGTAATAGTGTTTTGCTAGTTGACTCAGAGCGGGTGCCGCTGCATCTCAATATGGCACAAGAACACGCCAGGAATCATAACATGCAAGTGCCATGATTCCTGGCGTGTGTGATCTGGCCTGAGCGATTAATGCTCGGCGCGATGGAAGACTTCGGCAGCCGCCATGTTGTATGGCTCGCCATTGCGGGCTGCAAATTCACGCATGCGTGGCTCAAGCTCAGCGAAATTTGTGCCCAGCTGGCTGACATGCGCCCGTAGCGCCTCGATCTTCTGATCGATCGTTTCACTAATATCAACTGCATGGTTCAATTCGGGCGCCGCCATCACAAACAATTCACGAATCTTATGTGGCTTGAGCCCCTCGGCCAAGAGCTCAGGGAAATCCCAGCCGTTCTGTGAGGCCGGGTACATTGCGGCCATCGCAGCCGTTCCCGCCGCGAGATGATCGGGGTGGTAGCGACCGATCATGTACATTGGCTTCCAGATCCGATCTGGCGATTGGCAGATCAATCGGAGCGGCTTGTAGGTACGATAGATTCGGACAAGATCGCGCCGTAGCTCGATTGTTGGCTGCAGAACCCCATCGGGCTTATCGAGGAAGATCACATCAGTAACACCCAGGATCTTGCAGGCGGCGCGTTGCTCGGCCTTACGTATGGCGTTGGTCTCTGCACGCCCTTCCTGGCTTACAATTTCTGCATGATCGAGGCCACCGCCCGATGCATCAGTGACGATCACATAATACACTTCCCAACCCTCACGAACCCAGGCTGCAACTGTTCCAGCGCAACCAAACTCGGCGTCGTCCGGGTGGGCTACAACCACCATTGCGACACGCCGCTCTGTTGTTTCAGTCATTCGAATTCCTTGATATCTGTATCGGCGAAGATAGCGCTTGTTCATCCCATATGTGAATCAGACAGGATGGGGCCATGCGATTCTGTTTCACGCATATTATACCAGCCAGTGTCATGTTTGCGCACTAAACGAACGATGAGTATCAACATTAATTGCCGCACCATGCTGCATAGTATGTATAATCACCAAGAACGAATATTGTTGATAGCTTAGCAACAAAGGCGTGATAGTTATGTCAATACAAAGACCATATCTTTCGCTTGATGGCACCTGGCAATTTGTGCTTGATCCAAACAATGACAGCACACCCGAGGCACTTTCTGCATGGCGTAGTATTGATGTGCCAAGCCCATGGCAAGCACAAGGCGACGATCTGCGCTTTGCCCAGGGTGTTGCATGGTATCGGCGTAGGATCGAAATTCCTACTGGGTGGATCGATTTGCGCTATGTGTTGTGCTTTGGCGCTGTGGATCATCTTGCCGAGATATGGGTGGATCAGCAGTTTGTTGGCAGCCATAGCGGTGGCTATTTGCCATTTGAAGTCGATATCACCAATGTTGTGCGGGCTGGCGCAAGCCATGAACTGCTTGTGAAAGTAACCGATCCCGACAATGATCGTAGTCGTTGGGCGATTCCTTTTGCGGAACTGCCGCATGGTAAGCAAAGCTGGTATGGCCCGCTCAGCGGCATCTGGCAATCTGTGCGCTTGGAGGCACGAACGCAACACACAATCCAGCGCCTAAAACTCACACCCGATGCAGCACAGCGGCAGATTGGTGTGCAAATTGAGCTTGATCAGCCGCCTCCACCCAATACGAAACTGCAGCTCACAATTGTGGATCCGCAGCAATGGGTTGTCCATACTGAGACTATTCCATGCGATACGCAACAGATCAATCTGCTTGTGACACTCGAATCAATTGTTCATTGGGAACTGGATCAGCCAGCACGCTATAGTGTGGTTGCGAGGTTGCATGCAGCCGGTCAGATCGATCAGTATCAGGCATCATTTGGCTTTCGCACGATTGAATCGCGCGATGGCAGCTTATGGTTGAACGGTCGCCCATTAATGCTGCGTGGTGCCTTAGATCAGGATTACTACCCAGAGAATATCGCTACGCCACCGTCCTATGAATTTCTCGTGGCGCAGGCACAGCTTGCCAAACGAATGGGGCTCAACTGCCTACGCTGCCATATTAAGGTTGCCGACCCACGATACTTGGAGGCTGCCGACGAAGTTGGCCTGTTGGTGTGGGCCGAACTGCCGAATTGGCAGCATTGGACTCCCGATGGTGCTGAGCGCGGATTAGAACTGCTTGAAGCGGCAATCGAACGTGATTGGAACCATCCTTCTGTTGTGATTTGGACAATTATCAATGAAAGTTGGGGAATCGACCAGACCAACCCAGAACATCGCGCCTGGCTGCGTTCGGCCTATAATCGGATCAAGCGAATGGCCGGAGATCGCTTGGTGGTTGATAATTCGGCCTGCTTCAATAACTTCCACCTGAAAAGCGATCTGGATGACTATCACTTCTATGCCGCGATGCCAGATGAGCGGCCGCGTTGGCGCGAATGGGTAGAGCAATTTGCCAATCGACCCAGTTGGAGCTATGGCACTGCATTGCCAGCACTGCCAACTGGAACCGAGCGCTGGCGATTAGGTGCCGATGGCTATGGTGTATCACTGCCAGAAGTGGAACGGAGTGGCAACGAGCCATTGATCGTTTCGGAATTTGGTAATTGGGGCTTGCCATCACTCAGTGAACTACGTGGGTCAAGCGGGCATGATCCATGGTGGTTTGAAACTGGCGATGATTGGGGTGATGGTGTTGTGTATCCACATGGGGTTGAACAGCGCTTCGCGCGCTTGGGGCTTGCAAACCTGTTTGGCGATTATGAGCGCTTTGCGACCGCCACACGCCGCGCAGAACTAGAGGCGCTTCAGTTTGAGATCGAGGAGATTCGCCGCCATCCCGCTATTAGTGGCTATGTGATCACCGAATTTACCGATGTCCATTGGGAATGTAATGGATTACTCGATATGCGCCGTAATCCAAAGCTACCCTTGAATGGGTTGGCTGCGATCAATGCAGACACTGTTTTAGTATTGGATCGTGATGGCGGGGCGCTATATGCTGGTGATACGCGGCGTGTGGCGGTGCAGGTTTCGCATTGGGGAGCAGCGACCCTTGAGCAGCCAGCAGTGCGTGTGCGCATTTCGGATCCCAGTGTATCCCTTCGCTTTGAGGCAGTGCAAACCCGCATTGCTCCACGTACAACGGTGCCGCTGGGTGAGCTGTATGTGGATACGAGCGCGATTCAGTCAGCAACACTGGTAACACTACAGATCGAACTCTGGGATCAGCAGCGC
>JANLSE010000186.1:0-2791 GCA_031362265.1 Roseiflexaceae bacterium | reverse complement strand
GTGATCTGGTGCTTTTCAATACCTATATTGCACAACTTGCCTGGCCAATGATTGCTTTGGGTTGGAGTGTCGATCTCTATCAACAGGCATCGGCCTCGATTGTACGCATTACCGAAGTGCTTGGTCGTAAACCCTCGATTGCTTCGCCAGCCCAAGTGGCGGCGCAGCCAGCCTTGCAGGGCGAGGTGGAGTTCCGTGATGTGGGTATTCGCTATCGGCATGGTGAATCAACCGCATTAGTGCATGAGGCTGGCACGAATGCCACAAGCTCAGCACAACATGTGAGCCATGGATCCTCCAGCCATTCATCACAGGGTATACGGGGTGAATGGGTACTACATAATATTTCGTTTCGTATCCCCGCCGGTAGCTCGCTTGCGATAGTGGGATCAACCGGTGTTGGCAAAACCACACTTGTCAATCTGCTTGCGCGTGTGCGCGATCCAGATGCAGGCCAGGTATTGATCGATGGAACTGATTTGCGAGAATTGCCACTCGATGGGTTGCGCCAAGCGATAGGATATGTGCCGCAGGACACATTCTTGTTTAGTGTGCCACTGCGTGAGAATGTGACATTTGGCCGCTCGGATGCAGTTGAAGCCGATGTCGAACGTGCGCTGACCGTCTCGCGCCTCTCGAACGATTTAACCCAGTTTCCGCAGGGTATCGATACCTTGATCGGTGAACGTGGTGTGACGCTTTCGGGAGGACAGAAGCAGCGTACCGCGATTGCTCGTGCGGTGCTGCGCGACCCAACGATTTTGGTGCTTGATGATGCACTCTCGAGTGTAGACACGCATACCGCCGCTGAGATCCTTGCGGAATTACGGCGTATTATGACTGGCCGCACAAGTATTATTATCGCCCAGCGTGTGGCAACCGTAAAGGATGCCGATCAGATCATTGTGTTACACGAAGGCCAAATTGCCGAACGTGGTAGCCACCGTGAGCTTATAGCGCAGGATGGACACTATGCTGCAATGTATCGGCGCGAACTGCTGCGATCTGAGCTGGAGGTAGAATAACTATGTCGAACGATGATGAGATTCTTGGCAAGGCCTATGATGGCCGCTTGATGCGCCGCCTCGCACATTTTGTACGCCCATATTGGCGTGAGATGATCATTGCAACCGTATTAATGCTGATTGGCGCATTGGTAGAACTCTCGCCGCCATATTTGCTGCGCACTGCAATCGATGGCCCGATCGCGCGTGGCGATGGAGCCGGTGTGCTACCCATTTTTGGCTTATATGTTGGCGCATTACTGGCCTCATTTGCGCTGCGCTATGGCCAAACCTATATTATTCAGACAACCAGCCAACGTGTGATGGTTGATATTCGCATGCGGATTTTCGGCCATATTCAGAGCATGAGCTTGGCATTCTTCGACCGTAATCCGGTTGGGCGATTACTGACGCGTATAACCAATGATGTTGACGCCCTGAATGAGTTTATTACCCAGGGAACAGTTGCCCTGGTAGGCGATCTTGTGCGCCTTGTGTTTGTTGTCATCACGATGCTGTTTCTCAACTGGCGGCTGGCGCTGATCAGTATGGCCATGTTACCAGTGGTGGTGGTTACAACCTTTGTTTTTCAGAAGATTATGCGTGGCGTGTATCGGCAGGTGCGCCAGCGTATTGCGCGTATTAATGCCTATCTGAATGAGCAGATCACTGGTGTACTCGTGACACAGCTATTCAACCGCGAGGAGCGCAGTCGCGTTCGTTTTGAAGAACTCAGCCGTGATTATCTGGTGGCGCAGTTTCGTTCGAACACCACCTTTGCAGTCTTCTTTCCAGCGATCTCATTCATTTCGGTGGCAGCACTGGCACTGCTCTTGAACCTGGGTGGCCAGTTGGTGCTAGGCGATCTTGCGACGCTGGGTTTGCTAGTAGCATTCATCCAATATACCGATCAGGCCTTTCAGCCGATCCGCCAATTGGCTGAGCGCTACAATACGCTCCAGAGCGCCATGGCTTCTTCTGAGCGTATTTTTGGCGTGCTCGACACACAAGCCGAGGTGCAGGATGCCGCACAGACAAACGCTCTCACTCAGCCGGTGCGTGGTGAGTTGCACTTTAAGGATGTCTGGTTTAGCTATAATGCCGCGGCCTCGGTTGCTAGCGGTGATCCAGCGACTGAAACAACCTCGACTGAAACGAGCACACAGGATTCAGATTGGGTGTTGCGCGGGGTGTCATTCAGTATTCCAGCCGGGCAATCGGTTGCAGTGGTTGGGGCAACTGGCGCCGGGAAGACTTCGCTGGTGAGCCTTATGGCCCGTTTTTATGATATTCAGCAAGGTTCAATTACCCTTGATGGTATTGATATTCGGACACTTAAACAGACGGAATTGCGCCGCCATATTGGTGCGGTACCCCAAGATCCGATCTGTTTCAGCGGTACGATTCGGACGAATATTCGCCTCCACGACGAATCGATCAGCGATGAATCACTCCAGAGAGCGGCACAGATCGCGAATGCTGCGCCATTTATCGAAAGGCTTCCAGGCGGCTATGATTATGAAGTCCGTGAGCGCGGTGCAAACCTTTCGGTTGGGCAACGCCAGTTGTTAGCATTTGCTCGTGCAATTGCCTTTAACCCAGAAGTGTTGCTGATTCTGGATGAGGCAACCTCGAGTGTGGATACGGAGACCGAAGCGCTTATTCAGGTCGGTCTGGAACGCTTGATCAAGGGTCGCACGAGTGTGGTGATTGCGCATCGCCTAAGCACCATCCGTGATGCGGACCAAGTGCTGGTCATCAATAACGGCGAAATTGTTGAAAAGGGT
>JANLSE010000082.1:0-1973 GCA_031362265.1 Roseiflexaceae bacterium | reverse complement strand
TGGCACCACGCACCGCTGCATTGATTTCTTGCGTGTAGAGTTTGCGGCCTTCTTCATACATCGGGGCACCACCATTGACCTGCTCCCAAACGACGATACCACTCACGCCTTCCATATCGGCCATGATCAGGACTTTCATGCTCACTCCTGGTTGATTAAAGAGATAGAGGACAGACTGAATTATCTGCCACGACGTCTTGCTATTCGTCTCAATGCTTTTCCCACAATACATTCCACAAAAACACTGGTACTGCATCAATGATCCGGCGCCAGCGTTGCGGCTGGCTTATAAGCCGATAGAGCCATTTAAGCCCAAGGCGATGCAGCCATTCCGGAGCGGGGCGGACTAACCCTGCGATCTCATCGAAGGTGCCGCCAACGCCAATCGCAATTGGCACCTGTAAACGCGGCTGATTACGCGCGATCCAAAGATCCTGGCGCGGGTGACCATATGCAACCAACAAAATATCTGGCTGCGTTGCTACTACTCGCTGGCAAATAGCTTCTTCTTCTACAGGGCTTGGCGACCCAGCAAAGCAGCCCACTATCTGAAGCTTGGGGTTTTCGTGTGTCAGGATGGCCGCAGCCTGTTCTGCAACACCTGGAGCTGCCCCAAGCAAAAAGATTCGCCACCCATGGTGCGCTGCCTGTTGCGCCAACCGCCGTGTCAATGCTATGCCAGTAACCCGCTCACGTAGCGGAGTGTTACGCCAGCGTGCTACCAGCATAAGCCCAAACCCATCTGGAGTCGCCAGATCCGCTTGCTCCAATACCGCCCGAAACGCCGGGTTACGCTGTGCTTCAACCACAAATTCGGGGTTGACGGTGACAACCTGATGTGGGCCACCTGACGCAATATACAATGCAAGACGATCCAACACCTCGGACTCAGTTAGATCGTCGATTGCCACCCCCAAGATCCGGATACGCCGTGTCACGACCAGAGCCGATCCCAACTGCGTTCGCGATCCCATTCGGGGGTTGGCTCAAAGAACCCTGGATCACCGGGATGTAGATGTGCGCGAATGGCCTCCTCATTAATAGTAATTCCTAATCCTGGCGTTTCTGGCACTACAATATAGCCCTGTTGAATAATTGGTTTTGCTACACCATCCACAAAATCGCCCCAGAATGGTACATGGTTGAAATGATGCTCAAGCGCGATAAAATTCTCGGTAGCAGCCGCGCAATGGACACTCGCATAGGTGCTGATTGGCGTACCAGCCATATGAAGTGCCATACTGATCCCGTATTCTTGCGCCAGATCGCCGATCTTTTTCGTCTCCAAAATACCGCCACTTGTCGCGAGATCTGGATGAATCACATTCACCGCATGCGCCTGTAAGAGTGGCATAAACCCCTCTTTGAGGTAAATATCCTCACCGGTACATACGGGTGTGTCCAATGCTCGTTCTAATTGAGCCCATTGTTCGGTATATTGCCATGGCACCATATCCTCAAGCCAGGCAAGATTATATGGTTCTAGTGCGCGCCCAAGCCGGAGGCAGTCGTCAATGCCAATATGGCCAAAATGATCTGCTGCAATTGGCACATCATAGCCCACTACTGATCGCACCTGCTCAACATATTCACATAGCAGCGCAATGCCTTTGGGTGTGAGGCGCACATGGGTGTAGGGATGCTGAATGGAATTAATATCGAGCATACGATCGAGCGCTGTGCCATCATTGGTTCGCAGCATGCCCGCCGGGTAGGTGAGGGCATCCTTCACACCAATCAGTGGCTGGATACCAACATCCATTTTGAGCATGGTAAAACCCTGCTCAATCCGTGCTTTCAGCTTCAGGCCCATCGACTCACCATTTGGCTCATTTGGTGTATCGCAATACATGCGGATTTGGTTACGGAACTTGCCGCCGGCCAACATGTATGCTGGTACGCCATACGCTTTACCTGCCAGATCCATTAACGCCATCTCGACACCGCACACCCCGCCGCCCTGGCGTGCATGG
>JANLSE010000065.1:0-9658 GCA_031362265.1 Roseiflexaceae bacterium | reverse complement strand
CGCCGTAAACAATCGGCTCGTCTCAGCCAGAGCCTCGGCTTGCGCGTGCGAGGGGTTCAATTGGACGCGGATTGTTCGTTGCATAGTGTTGATTATAACATACAACGAACTATTTTGCAAGAACAGACGTTTCATACGGCTCCCAATCGCGAGTGGACGCCGTTCGTTTCGCCGTACCCCAATTCCTCCCCACGGTCTAAAGACCGGGAGCTACCTTGGGGTGATTCGGTGTAGCCAGTGAACCTTCCGCCGCACACAAAAATCCTGGCCGTACCGACATCTGTGCGATTGCGGCCTGTTCACCTGCCGCCCAGACGCGCGCGACAATACAGTGTGGCCCGGCGTTCAGTATGAGTTCGTAGGTTTCATAGAACCAGTACTCTGGCGCGCCACGTTCTGGGCCACTACTCAGCCAGACGCCATCCAGATAGAGATCGTAACGCTCATCCGCACTGACATGCAGCCGCACCTGTTCTGATGTCTCCAGTTCAAACTGGCAGCGAAATGCGGCAACAAAGGGTTTGCTCGTATCTGCGCAACCTACCCAGTGTGCTGGCCAATGCCCGCGCGCACGCCAATCCTGCGTGTCGTTGGCCGGCAAAAATGGGTCGGAATCCAACAAGATGCGCATAACATACCTCATAGATGCAGGTGTATGCGCTCTATCATAGCACAGCAGTTATAGCTAAGCGCAAAGCGTTTGAGCGCACACGCACAACGATTCTGCATTGCGCTGCGGTCTCCACCGAATCAATGAGCGCAATCGATCAAATCGCTGCTCTAGGCTCAATCGGCATCCTACCAAGCACGTAGCTTCTACCTAGCTTAATGGTACGTAGCGAAGTAGTATGTGGAAGAGGATCTTGGGGTGCTCGTGGGCCATATGGATTGAAACAGATGTCTACCGTTATTGGGTATCATCAAGGATAGACATCTGCTTCATCGGTGGTTTGCGTATTACACCACTTGCCGTGCAATCGTAGGTATTAGTTCGATCGATTCGCGCGCGCGCCAGCAGGCAACGAAATGACCATCGCCATAATCCTGGAAGGGTGGTTCTTCGGCCTTACAGCGATCAATCGCGATTGGGCAGCGTGTGTGGAAGCGGCAGCCCGATGGTGGGTTGAGCGGGCTGGGCACATCCCCTTCGAGGATGAT
Organism: Roseiflexaceae bacterium; assembly: GCA_031362265.1. Taxonomy (GTDB): domain Bacteria; phylum Chloroflexota; class Chloroflexia; order Chloroflexales; family Roseiflexaceae; genus JANLSE01. The sequence goes on along the minus strand of JANLSE010000065.1, from coordinate 8,500 downwards.
ACGGCGGCGTTGTCGCTCAACCTTTGGATCTGGAATAGGAACCGCCGAGAGCAGCGCCTGTGTGTATGGGTGCATTGGCATGGCATAGAGCTTTGGCCCATCGGCCAGTTCAACCATTTTGCCTAGGTACATCACTGCCACACGATTACTAATATGCTTGACAACGGCTAGGCCGTGGGCAATAAACAGATAGGTTAGCCCTAGCTTATGCTGCAGATCCTCAAGCAAGTTCAGTACCTGTGCCTGGATCGACACATCGAGTGCCGAGACTGGCTCATCGCAGACGACGAATTCTGGCTCCACTGCCAGAGCTCGCGCGATACCGATACGCTGGCGCTGGCCACCCGAAAACTCGTGTGGATAGCGATTAACAAAGTAGGGGTTGAGACCTACCAACGCAAGCAGTTCCTGGACCCGTTCGCGCACAGCTGCCTGACCCTGGCGTAGATTGTGTACGCGGATCGGCTCGCCAATAATGTCGCCAACTGTCATACGTGGGTTCAGCGAGGCATAGGGATCTTGGAAGATCATCTGGACCTTGCGGCGCATCTTACGCATTTCTTCACCGCTGACCTTAGTGAGATCGCGGTTGCCTGCTTGCCCATCGTGGAAAATCACCTCGCCACCGGTTGGCTTGTGGAGTTGTAGAATCGCACGGCCAGTTGTGCTCTTGCCACAACCCGATTCACCCACGAGGCCGAGCGTCTCACCCTTCTTAATACTGAATGTTAGCCCATCGACGGCTTTGACCGCCGCGACCTGGCGTTGGATGATGATCCCGCGCATGATCGGGAAGTACATCTTCAGATCACGCACCTGGACAAGATCGATATTTGTTGTGCTATCAGCGGTCATGTTGTTCCCCTCGAATATACTGGCACCGATAAGTGGTTTCTAGCCCTACACGGCCTCGACTGCGGTTTCGGGTATGGGTGTTTGCAACGTAATGTCGAACAGACAGGCCGCACGGTGATCGGGACCAACATTGCGTAGCGGTGGTGTTTGTGCATCACATTTCCCTGCGACGAAATAATCGCAGCGCGGGCTGAATGGGCAGATCTCTGGCAGCGCAATAAGATCCGGCGGAAGCCCTCGAATCGGTGTAAGCCTGCGATCACTCGACTCATCGAGGCGTGGGATCGAACGCAAAAGCCCAATAGTGTAGGGCATACGCGGATTCTCGAAGATTTCTTGCGTTACCCCTTCTTCAACCATACGGCCAGCATACATAACAACCACACGATCGGCCATCCCCGCCACCACCCCTAAGTCGTGGGTGATGATGATGACCGCCATACCAATTTCGCGCTGTAGGCGCTTAATCAGTTCAAGGATTTGGGCCTGGATGGTCACATCGAGTGCGGTGGTTGGCTCATCGGCGATCAGGAGTTCTGGGCTACACGAGAGGCCCATTGCGATCATCACGCGCTGGCGCATACCGCCCGAGAACTGATGCGGGTAATCGTCTAATCGGCGGGCTGCACTGGGGATACCAACCATTCCGAGCAGTTCGACAGCACGGTTACTGGCCTCACGCGGCGTCATCTTCATATGCAGTTCGAGTGATTCTGTGATCTGGCGGCCGATCGTGAGCACCGGGTTGAGCGATGTCATTGGATCCTGGAAGATCATCGAAATACGGTTGCCACGAATGTCACGCATTTCCGGCTCAGAGAGATCTAGTAGGTTTTCGCCATCGAATAGCATCTTGCCGCCAGCGATCTTCCCCGGTGGATTAGGGATGAGGCGCATAATCGAGAGTGCGGTTACACTCTTTCCCGATCCCGATTCCCCCACAATGCCAAGCGTCTCGCCGCGATCCACATGGAACGAGACGTTGTTGACAGCCTTGACCACTCCATCCTGTGTTTTGAAGTGTGTTTCAAGGTTTTGGACTTCGAGTAGTGGTCCGTTTGCCATAGCTAATCCTTTTCTATTGGCCGCGTGGGTCAAGCGCATCGCGGAGTCCATCACCAAGGAAGGTAAATGCCATTGTTAGGATGCCAACGCAGAGTGCCGGGAAGAGTAGATACCAAGGGCCAGAGCTAAGGTTATTATAGCCATCGAGCAACATTGCTCCCCAGCTTGTCGGAAATGGCGCATTGATATCGGTTGATGGACGCATGCCTGTTCCAAGAAAGGTGAGAAACGCTTCAGCGATGATTGCGCCAGGAACCCCAAACGCAACCGAGACAATCAGCGGGGCAAGGCAATTGGGCAAAATATGCTTGAACAGGATTGCGCTGGTTGGTACGCCAACCGCACGTGCAGCCTCAATAAACTCCTTTTCTTTCAATGAAAGCACTTGGCCACGCACAAGGCGTGTGAGGCCAGTCCACCCGACAATCGACAGTGCAATGAAGATCAGCAATAGCCCATTAAATGCCTGCCCGAGGAATGTCTCACGTAATGCGGTTGTTAGTGTGATCACAAACAACACATCTGGAAAGGCATACACAATATCGGTGATACGCATAAGCAGATTATCGACACGACCACCCGCATACCCAGAGATCAGCCCAATTGGTACACCGATCAAGAGCACAATCACCTGCGGAATGAAGCCGACGATCAGTGAGACGCGCGTACCATACATGAGCTGTGAGAAGATATCGCGACCAATCGCATCGGTGCCAAGTATGTGCTGTGGCAACCCGGTTGTGGTTGGGCTGTTGGTTTTGATCCAGAACGGTTGGCGTAAACTATTGTTTGCGGTTTGGGTAATTGGGCTGAAACGTGAAAGCTGTGGTGCAAAAATCGCCATCAGGACAAACAGGATGATGACGATAATTGAGGCCATTGCAGCAACATTTTTGCGCAGCCGCCGCCATGCATCACTCCATAAGCTTCGTGGTGCACGTAGCGGTATTTCAGGGGCAGCATTTGCTTGTGTTGATGGAATAGTGGTTGCCATAATTAGGCCCCTTACTTCACACGAATACGCGGATCGACGACGCCATACAGCAGATCAACGAGAAGATTACCAACGATCAGGATGAAGGTATACAGCAGGGTGGTTCCCATAATCATTGAGTAATCGCGCTTGCCAAGTGCAGTGACAATTGTAGTCCCCATCCCTGGAACCTGAAAGATTGTCTCAACAAATAGGGTGCCTGTGAGCAACCCTGCAAATAGTGGGCCAAGAATGGTCACAATCGGCAGGAGCGCATTACGCAGGATATGGCGCCCATTTACCAGAAAATCGCCAAGGCCCTTCGCGCGTGCAGTGCGCACAAAATCCTGGCCCATCACTTCGAGCACGGTGTTACGTGTCAGGCGTGCAATAAATGCGAGGATGCCCATCCCAAGCGTTAGTGTTGGTAAAATCCAGGGTCGGACTGGATCGTCCCATTTGGGTATGATCGCAAACCACTTCAATTGGCTGGCAAACACAATCAGCATCAGAATGCCAGTAATCAACGTGGGCAGTGCAGCAAAAGAGGTTGAAATCAGTAATAATATATAATCGATCCAGCTATTTTGATTGAGTGCCGCAATCACACCAAGCGGAATACCCAACGTGAGTGCGAAAATAATTGATTGAAGGCCAAGGCGTGCAGAGTATTGGAAGCGGCTTGGTTTGCCACTGACCGATCTAAACAGATAATCCTGCACACTTTGTGATCCACGTGACTGATAGGTTGGCCCGAGGTTGCCACCTAGCGCACCCCACACAATTTTTGGCTGCTTAGTCTTCGGATCGGTTTCGATATCAAACAACATGTAGCGGGTAAACTGCCGCCAGAATGGCAGATCCATGCCAAACTTGGCGCGTAATACTTTCTCGGTTGCGGCTGGTAGCTGGCGGCGATTGGGATCGGTATCGAATGGGCCACCGGGGGTCATACGTGCGATGCCAAATGTGATCGCACCAACTGCCAAAAGCACTGGGAAGAACCAGAACACTCGACGAATGATATATTCGCTCATGGCTATTGCTCTCTACACATTATTAATTCCCATACAGACAGGGGATGTGGCCCCTCTTCCCATTGTTCTGGAAGAGGGGCTGCTGGAACACTATGGCTCGACACTCAGATTTGCCAGATCGAAGTAGCCGAGAATGTAATCGATCGGTGTGATCTTGCCAAGCTTTACATAGGGCTTGACAAGTACTGGCCCACCATCGTTGTTAAGGAAGGCAACCGGCGTGTCATCGATCAAGATCTTCTGTGCCTGTGAGTACAGGTCGGCACGCTTGGTGGGATCTGACTCGATATCGCCTGCGGTGACCAGATCGTCGAATGCCTTGCTCGAATAACCGGTGCGGCCAGCCGAGATACCACCGGTCTTGAAGACCAGTGTTAGCCAGTCCTGTTGATCAGGGTAATCGGCGCACCAGCCAAGGTAGAACAACTGCGGTACAGTTGCGGGATCCTTGGTCAGGGCGGAATAGACAGTTGGATCAACTGGATCGAGCACAACATCAATACCAAGGTTCTGCTTGAACTGGCCAGCGAACCACTCGAAGCGTACCTTGTTGCGGGCGCTGGAAGAGAAGGTTAGCTTAATCTCGGGCAAGCCCTTGCCATCGGCAAAGCCAGCATCGGCCAATGTCTTCTTAGCCGCGGCCGGATCAAACGCCCACTTATCGGACTTCTCGTAGCCAGGGAAGCCTGGTGGGATGAAGGTTTGAGTTGGGGCACCTTGGCCAGCAAACACATCGCGCACCCAGGCATCGCGATCGACGGCTTGTGCAAAGGCCTGGCGTACTTTCTGGTTATCGAATGGTGGCTTTTTGAAGTTAAAGCCCAGGTAGAAGGTGCACGAGCCGGTTGTCTGCAAGATTTCCTTGCTGAGGACAGCATCACCTTGAGCTGCCGACTGATCTTCAGGTGCGAGGCCAATAATGTCCAACTCGCCATTCTTGTAGGCCTGGAAGGCAACCTGGCTTTCCTTGATGATTGACATATCGATGCGCTTCAGTTGGACTGGGCCAAGCGGGCCGACATAGTTGGGGTTAGGCTCCCAAACGACTTTGGTGTCACGCTCGTGTGATGTCAGTATAAATGGGCCATTGCCAATAAAGTTCTCTGGCACGCCTTGTGAGAGGCCATCCTCATTTGCGGCATCGGCCTCGCGAGTCGGTACGCCAACCCACAGTGCGGCGATACTGAGGAAGTAGGGTGCTGGGTTGACAAGCTCAATCTGCAGGGTTTTGTCATCAATCGCCTTAACGCCAACGCCATCGCGTAGTGTGGGCAGATCCAGCGCCAATGTCTCGGTGATTGTCTTACCTTGGCAGGTGGTTGCGGCATAGTCGCTGAACCCCTTAATCACATCACAGCCAATAAACTGGTAATCACCGGCCAATTCAGGGTCAGCCAAACGCTTCCAGGCATACTCAAAGTTCGCGGCCGTCAGTGGGTCGCCGTTCGAGTACTTCAGGCCATCGCGCAGCGTAAAGGTATAGGTCTTGCCATCGGGCGAAAGCTCATACTTCTCTGCGGCACCAGGGATCGGCTTCATGTTGACATCAAATGTCATGAGCGCCTGATAGTTGAGCATAATCCACTGGATTTCGTCCAAGAACGAAGCCTTCTGAGGGTCGACATTATCTGGCTCATTAGGAATTCGCATCCGTAGCACTCCGGCTTCGGCGGCAGATCCAGGTGCTGCTGGCTCGGCGGTTGGCTCAGGAGCAGCGGTTGCTTCTGGCGCCGGAGCGGCGGTGGCCTCTGGGGCGGCGGGTGCTGCGGTTGGTGCGGCAGCTGGGGTAGTGCCACCACAGGCTGCGAGAATCGGTATGAGGAACGCTATCAGCAGCGCGCTCGCCAACGTCATGTAGGATTTCTTTGTTCGCATGTGCTCAGGTACTCCATACTCTTAATTGAACAGATACCGTGTAGGGCCTTGTCTCGTTCGTTATCCTGTTGTCGGTTGGCACCTCCTTGTGTCAGCCGGGTAACCAACTGGCCTGGTTATCCGGTATGCACATCAACTGGTTTACTCGTCTCAACTTCGCTAGCGAAGTGGCATGCCGACCAATGGCCATTCGCCTTCTGCTCGAAGGCCGGTTCAGTGGTGCGGCAGATATCACGTGCCATCCAACAGCGGGTGTGAAAACGACATCCCGATGGTGGGTTGAGCGGGCTGGGCACATCGCCCTGGAGAATGATTCGTTCATGGCGTGCAAGCGGGTTTGCTACAGGTACTGCCGACATCAGCGCACGTGTGTATGGGTGTTTCGGTGAGCGAAACAGATCTTCACGTGACGCAAGTTCAACCAGTTTGCCTAAGTACATAACCGCCACACGATCGGAGATATGTTCAACAACCCCGAGATTATGAGCAATAAACAGATAGGTCAGCCCAAATTCCTGCTGTAAATCCTTCAGGATGTTTAGTACTTGTGCCTGGATCGATACATCCAGAGCTGAGATTGGCTCATCGCAGACAATCAGCTTCGGGCGCAGGGCCAACGCGCGTGCGATACCGATCCGTTGGCGCTGGCCACCCGAAAACTCGTGTGGGTAGCGCCGCGCGTGGTATGCTTCGAGGCCAACACGCCGTAGGTAGTTCACCACAATCTCGTTGCGCTCCTGGCGTGTCCCGATCCCATGGGCTTCCAAGCCCTCCGCAATACTCTCACCAACTGGCATACGCGGGTCGAGTGATGAATATGGATCCTGGAAGATAATCTGCAGTTCGCGACGAACCTGCTTGAGTTCGCTTGCACCTAACTCGAACAGATTGCGCCCGCCAAATACAACCTTGCCAGCTGTTGGCGGGGTGAGCCGTAAAATTGTGCGGCCAACAGTCGTCTTCCCACAGCCCGATTCGCCCACAACCCCAAGCGTTTCACCCTTCATGATATGGAAGCTTATATCATCAACAGCACGAACCTGCGCTCGCACCGTCTGCAGAATACCCCCGCGAACCGGAAAGTATTTCTTCAGATTATGTACTTCGAGCAACACTTCGGGCTGAGACATGAGTTATACCCTACTATGAGCGTTGGAGCGTTGGAGCGTTGGAGCGTAAACAGCCTCCCACCATTCCACCATTCTATCGTGCCAAGAAGAGAAGAACGGAAACGCAAAGACGCAAAGACGCAAATTAACTGACACGTACCGCTCCATTATTCCAATACTCTAGGCGTTCCATCGCTCGTTCGTTCCATCGTTCCAACGCTCCATCGCTTTGCGCTTCATTGCGCCACCCAACAGCGCACCATATGGCCAGGAGCAACTGCAACCAATGGCGGGTCTTCTTCGGTGCAGCGTGTACAACTAGCTTCTACGCGAACCTTGCAGCGTGGTGCAAAACTGCAGCCTGCTGGCGGATTGATCAGATTAGGCACAGAGCCAGGAATAACTTCCAGGCGTTCCTTGATTTCGCCCATGATTGGAATTGCACCAAGTAACCCTTGGGAATAGGGATGGCGTGGATGAGCGAAGAGTGTTTTGACATCAGCCTGTTCCACCACACGGCCAGCATACATCACAATCACACGTTCGCACATTTCGGCGATCACCCCCAGATCATGGGTGATCAGGATCACTGTGGAACCAAGCTCATCGCGTAATTTGCGCATAAGATCCAAGATCTGGGCTTGGATGGTAACATCCAGTGCCGTCGTTGGTTCATCGGCGATCAGTAATTGTGGGCTACACGCCAGTGCCATTGCAATCATAACCCGTTGAGCCATACCGCCAGAGAGTTCATGCGGGAAGGCTTGCGCACGCTTTTCCGGCGCAGGCACTCCTACCTGATGTAACAATTGGATGGCACGGCTTGCAGCTTCTTCTCGGCCAAGTTGTTGGTGAATTTGCAGAACCTCGGCAATTTGATCACCAGCACGAAAGACTGGGTTTAGGCAACTTGTTGGCTGTTGGAATATCATTGAGATGCGGTTACCGCGAATCTTGACCATCTCGGCTTCGCTCAGATCAAGGAGATTTTCGCCATCGTAGATGATCTCACCATCAATGATCTTGCCAGGCTGGCCAACGAGGCGCATGATCGAAAAAGATGTGACACTCTTGCCACATCCCGATTCGCCAACGACCCCAAAAATCTCACCACGTTTCACATCAAAATCGACGCCGTCGACCGAGCGCACTACCCCATCTTCAGTGAAGAAGTGTGTCTTAAGGTTTTTAACCTGGAGAAGTGAGCTACCTGGCGCAATCATTGGAAGTCATTTCTTCAATCGTGGATCAAGCGCATCGCGGAGCGCATCTCCGACAAAATTAAACGAGAGGGTAGTTAGGAAGATCGCCATACCTGGGATAAATGCACGCCAGGGCTGCACAAGCATATACTCACGCACGCCATTGAGCATATTGCCCCAGCTTGGATTGGGCTGCTGAACACCGAAGCCAACAAATGAGAGCGCCGCTTCGGTGATAATCACATCGCCGAAACCAAAAGTACACGCCACAATAATTGGTGCCAGCGCATTCGGTACCATATGGCGTGTAATAATCTTCCAGTTTGAAACCCCGAGCGCACGCGCTGCATCTGTGAAATCCATCGTTCGTAGCGTTAGGATTTG
>JANLSE010000041.1:0-4683 GCA_031362265.1 Roseiflexaceae bacterium | reverse complement strand
CATGGACGTCCTCATCGTTCAAAACCAACTCCTGCCCGCAGTCTACCACCTGTTTCGGATTATGCAACAAAGCCTGGCTCGTTTGCCAACCCAACAATGAGTGCGATTGATGAAGAATTGCTGCGCCAGCCGAGTGGCGGGATTGTCGCGGCCTTCAGCCCGACCGGGAGTGGGGTGAACACCGGACACTCGCAGATCCTAGCTGGGATGCTGCCAGCACTGGCACACGGCCAATCGCTTGGCGCAGCGCATCTGGCAGGGTTACAGCAGCTCTTGGCGTCTCAATCTGATCTTCATCTAGCCTATAGTTATGTGATTCTAGGCGATCCGGATGTCCGGCTACCAGCTATTGTTGAGTATCGCGTGGCATTATCGATGGTTTCTAAATAGCCAATAGCCGAAAGAACAAGCAATGCCAGTCATTTATGAACAGCTGAAGATGAAGAAGCCCAGGAACATGGTGTCCCCGGGCTTTGGAGTGCAGAACCGACTAGCGCATACCAGTTATTGGCTATCTGACCGCCAGTGGCAAATGGATGTGATATGGCATTGGAACACTTGCCACCGGACACAGCCCAATGTCAATACCGGTTACCGTTTGGGCAGCAATTGTGAAGGTGCCGGTTGCCCAGGTGCCATCCGGCCAGAGCTTCATATCATTGTCAATGGTAGTGTCCACACCCTGCTGCCACGGGCCAGGAACGAAGCCAATGGGTCGATCGGCAGGGCGGATGGCGATGTAGTAGGTGTTGCCACCGCCGCCACTATCAAACAGATATATAGGCAGACTACTAGCAGCGCCTCCAAGGCCAACTTCATTGTCATCACGGGTAAAGGGAATACTGTCGTTACCGATATAGAACAGACTCATCTGCTGCGCCGTAGCCATCGCACCCTCAGTGTTTTGGCGCAATCCATCACAGTCCATATCATTCCAGAGATAGCCGCGCACGCGATCACTACTCTGCATCAGACTGAGGTTGCCCTCATCGGCGTGGGTCAGATTGGGCAGCGCCACCATCAGGGAAATCAGGATTGCCATACCCAACTTGCCCACGTGTTTGCCAAAACGCGTGAGAAGCATATCGAAAGTAGGAAAGTTGTGCATCGTTGTTTGTCCTTAATTAGTAGAAATTGGTTATTCACACTATACAGTGTATATATGATCTGCATCCGTTAAAAGTAGGGCATTTGTCCTTATCGAAATAGTACCAATCACAGGCATTCGTTATCTCTCGTTGTTCTACTACATTTTAGGAGCGTCCAATATGCATCATTCTCGCCCTCGTACTCTTCTGACTATTGTGAGCCTCTTGGTTACTCTGGTCATGCTCACAACCAGCCTGCCATGGATGGCAGCGCCTCAGTCTGCTCAAGCGCAGATCGATAATAACCAGCCTAATCAGCCTTATGCCAGTATAGTGGATTGTATTCGGTCAGGAGCAGATCGTGGCCTCCCTGGTTCACAGAGCTCCCCACGTTTCGCCGCAGCATGCATGTCCTCGGCGTGGGACAAAGTGCGCTATGAAGATCCTGGCAACCCGGCGAATGGCGATGCACCTTTCACTGATACAGCGGTATATGAGTTTGGCGATGGGTTGCCAAATGCGATTCAGACTGAGCCAGGGCATACTGCTATTGCTAGTATTGGCACAAATGGCACGCCTGATGGTGGGATTGGTGTTGGCGCGGTGTATGGCTTGGCCTATGCGAGCGATACGAACCCGGCAGCGTCATACTACAATGTGGGGCTCGGCCCGCGTCCACGCCTGTATGCGGCGGCCTTCGCCAAGCGCATCACGCGTTTTGGGTCGGGTGGGCCTGGTGCCATCTATCTGCTAGATCGGTCGACGGGTAATGAGACGCTGTATGTGCAGGTGCCAGATGTGGTGACTGGGCCACTTGGTGCGCCTGGAAACCCAGGTGGTGGTGGCAGTGCCACCTTCCCGAATGGGACGACACTGGCAACCTATACTCCCGAGATGGGTGGCCTGCATACGGTGCAGCACGACAATGGTCTGATGTTGCGCGCCGGCAAAATGGGCCTTGGCGATATTGATCTCGACCCGCAGGAACACTACTTGTATGGCGTCAATCTGAATACACGCACTCTTTTCCGCATCGATACCTGGAGTGCTAACCCACAGGCTAGCTTGACGATTCTGCCACAGCACCCGATTTTCAGCGACCCAAATTCCTGTAATGCTAGCGGCCTCAGTGGTGAACAGGATTTGCGCCCATTTGGCCTCGCGGTCACAAGCGATTCGGTCTACCTGGGATACGTCTGCTCTGCGGAAAGTAGCCAGAACCGCGCTGACATGTTTGCAGGGGTGGCGCGTTATGACCTCACAACTAATAGCTGGATCGGCCCGCGTGCTGTGTCATTTGCTTTACCGAGCTACGATGCCCAGCGTACCTGGCCTGCGCCTTCATTCTCGAATGCCTCACGTTGGCAGCCCTGGCGCAGTAGTGACACAGGCAGCCCTTCACCGCTTGGCGCAACCTTTCGTATTGAGCCTCAGCCAATATTGAGTGATATTGCCTTTGATGAGAATGGCAATATGCTGATTGGTATGCGTGATCGCTTTGGCGATATTGGCCTATCCCCGACGATTAACCCCAACTACCCAATGACACAGGGCGATATCTTATTCGCAACGCCAAGTGGTACTGGTACCTGGAATACGCCATCTCCTGCAGCAGAATACTTTTTGGATAACTCGCCATTTGCGGAGATGCCAGAAGAAGCAGCTGGTGGACTGACCTACATTCCCGGTACGCATGCTGGTGCCTTTGGTGGCGAAGTATTAACGAGTGTCATGGATCCCTATTCATCAAATTCCGGCGGTATGGCCTGGTTCAACATGAGTGGTGGAGGCCGCACCAGCAGTGAAGAACTCTATACGAACTTCGTGAGTGCAACCCGCTTTGCTAAATCGAGTGGTATGGGTGATGTAGAAGTCCTCTGTGCCTGGCGCGCAGTCGGTGATCGGGTGTGGCGCGATATAAATGGTAATGGACAACAAGATGTAGGCGAAAGCGACATCGCGGGTGTGCGTATGAACCTACGCGATGCCAATGGTGCACTGATTGCCCAGGCCACCACTGGCAATGTGGCGGGAATGACTGGCAACTATCGCTTCTATGTTAATCCATACCAACGCTACACGATTGAGATTGATGCTACGAACTATGCATCCGGTGGCGTGTTGGTTGGGTTAGGGCCAACTGCTCCAAATGTTGGTAGTGATACTTCGGATAGTGATGCGAATGCGAGTGGGCAAATTGCCGTAGCTCCGGCTGGAAATGGCGATGTGAACACGAGCTTTGATCTCGGGCTAACCGCCGGTGCGAATGTTCGTATTCAAAAGAGTGGCTCTCCCGCTGTGGCACTTGGCACCAGTTTTAGCTATACCCTCACATATACCAATGATGGGCCGAGTAGCGCAGCGAATGTGAGTGTGAGTGATACCCTCCCTGGTGGCCTCAGTTATCAGTTTGCTAACCCAGCACCAAGTGGTGTTAGTGGTCAAACACTCACCTGGAATATGGGAACCCTTGGCGCGGGGCAGACTGGCACGATCACAATTGTGGTGAATGTTCTGGTATCTGCACCTACCAGTGTTGTGAATACCGCCAACATCACAACCAGTACCAGCGGCGATAATCCCGCCGATAACAGTAGTTCGACAACCACTCAAATAACCCGCCCGAATGTAACAATTGCCAAAACCGGCCCCGCGACCGCTGCCGTAGGGAGTACCATCAGCTACGATCTCGCTGCGCGTAATATTGGCAATGCGCTTGCCGCAGGGGTGAGTGTTGTTGATACATTGCCCATCGGGTTGAGTTATGTGAGTGCGAACCCCGTACCAACAAATGTTACAGGCCAAGTGCTTACATGGAATATTGGCACGCTCAATATCGGCGCGAGTACCAATTTCAATATTCAGGCGCAAGTCTTAACAACGGCTTCAAATAGTGTGGTGAATACTGCGACAATCACGACCGCATCGCCTGGTGATGATCCAAGCGATAATAGTAGCAGCGTCACGACCATCATTCAGCGCCCGAATGTGACGATTACCAAAACTGGCCCTGCAACCGTGACAGCGGGTGAGAGCCTGGCCTACACCCTCGCCTATCGCAACACAGGAACCACTGCAGCGGCTGGAGTTGTTCTCACTGATACGCTGCCAGCAGGTGTGGCGTTCGTCAGTGCAACACCAGCCCCAACCAGCATCAATGGTCAGACATTATCCTGGAATCTTGCCAACCTGACAGCCGGTGCTTCTGGCAGTATCACACTGAATGTGACGGCGAGCGTGAGCCTCACAAATGGCGCAAGCATCACCAATAGCGCCGATATCACAACCACATCGCAGGGCGACGATCCCAACGATAATAGCAGTACCACGACCACTGCTGTGCAGCGAGCGGATGTGTATGTCACAAAGAGCAGCCCGACAACCTTCCCGGTTGTTAGTGGGCAGACAGCGACATATATGTTGGATTATGGCAATACTGGCCCGGCCTCCGCCCGTAACGTAACGCTGGCAGATACACTGCCCGTCCAGCTGAGTAATGTCAATTGGACGTGTGTGGCGGGATGTAGCACGAGTGGCACTGCTATTATCGTTGGGATCGTCGCCCTGCGATGTGGTTGTGATATCGGCGCTATTG
>JANLSE010000001.1:0-14490 GCA_031362265.1 Roseiflexaceae bacterium | reverse complement strand
TTTGATATTCGTTATTCGATAGGAAGCAGAGCCTGCGAAACTCGATTTACCTTCGGCCACCAATTCGATAATCCCAAGTGTTGGGAGTGTGGCCTTTGTGACGTTCGGGGCGACCTCTTCAACAGGAAGTGCAACATTGTGGAGCTCAGATTGCAATGCGAGGGTAATCGCCTCAACCGACTCAGCTTGTTTGAGGCGCAGCCCAGTTTTGCCTGGCTCAACAATCGTCAACTTGCCGTCCTGGAAGGCCAGGCGTGGTTCCGAACTACCCGAATCAACGACTTGCGCAAGCTTTTCGACCTGCCGCGCCAGCCGATCTGGGTCGATTTCGGCAACCAGTTGGTTGTGTTCTGCGCGAACAACCAGCATGCTCGCAATCCGCTCTTCATTCCATGTCCAATCGCGGCTACCCTGGCGCAAGCGTAATGGGCTTTTGAGGAGTGTACGTGCTTCTTCGATCGCTGCAGTTGCACTTGCGTCATCAATCTGTGGAGCTAAGGTGCGGGTACGTAGTGGAACGCTTTGTACCTCAAGTGATTGCAGTGCGCGTAATAGATCGATCATTGTATCGTCAATCAATACCTGGCGCCCAACCCGCGCGCCGGTTGGCAGTACCTTGCCTGCGGCAATGCTCAGCGATGCATCACGGGGTGGCTGTTCAATCTCTGGCGCGAGCTTTAGCAAGTAGCTTTGGAGCTTGGTTGCATCAACCTGCACGAGTGGCGCGAGATCAAGCCCACCTTGTGAGAGCCGCCACCAATTGCGCATCCGGTCGATTGGGTTACTCGAAGCGCCAGCCGTAATTGCCAGATCAGCAGTGCGCTCGACATCAACCTTAGCGCCTAATTCACGCATACTTGGCGACCAGCTCTGATTTTCGTAGACAATTATCAGTGGCGCAGCACTAATATCATGATATTGTTCAGTGAGCATTGCCTGGATTTGGGCACGACTCATGCCTCCCACCGGTGTTCCCTGAATACTAATGCCAACTGGCGCATGATCGCCATTGAGAAGTGGCAATGCATATGCGATTCCATAGGGTATTGCAAGAATACCACCCAGCACTAGAATGGTGGTCAGTAGTAGGCGCAGCGGTGAATTACGGCGTCGCGATGGTATATGACTATGGCGTGGTGGTGGTAATGGAAGCTCTTCTGCGATATCCTCAAGCGGCTCGGTTACCGGTTCGAGCGGCTCGGTTGAAGATTGATTTTTTGCTGAGCCACGGCGGCGACGCATCGGGCCGTATTCCTGGTAATATTTTTCCGACATGAGTGCCTCGCATGTGGCAGGGGTGGCGCGGGCATCGCATGCTATGCGCCCTATCGAGTAGGATGGTGTAAAGCGTATCACGATTGCATGGGCGTGTCAAGCGCATGGTATACTGCGGAGCGCAGCAGAACGCAAAAGCGTAAGAACGCAAGAGCGCAAGAGCGCAAGAGCGCAAGAGCGCAGGAACGCAAAGCGCAAGAGCGCAAAGCATGTGAGACGGATTCGGCTATTTTGCGCTATGCGCTATGCGCTATCTACCCTCCTACATAAGCGAGTATACCTTGGAATATCTCAAATCGTTGAATGCCGAGCAGCGTTCGGCAGTTGTAGCCCCGGTTGGCCCGGTATTGGTACGCGCGGGTGCTGGTAGTGGTAAAACGCGTGTATTGACGCTGCGAATCGTATATCTTATAGAGCAGCATGGGGTAGCACCCAGCCAAATTTTAGCGTTAACATTCACAAACAAGGCAGCGCGCGAGATGCGTGAGCGCTTACGCCAGCGGCTGGGAACACGTACACGTGGGCTTGCGACTGGTACATTCCATGCGATCTGCACGCGTTTATTGCGCGCCGAAATTAGTGGGCGCTTAGGCAGCTATACTGGCGATTTTACGATTTACGCAGAAGAAGAGCAGCTACAATTAGCGGCAGATGCGCTTGATGCATCGAAAGAGCGACCGCCGGTCGTATTGGAGCCGCCCGATCTCCTGCGACATATGTCGCGCAATAAGAGCCGCATGCTTTCGCCGAAGTTGGCAGCACGTTTTGCACGCGACCCATTGGAGCAGTATGTTGCTGGCTGTTATCGCCACTATCAACGTGCGCTAGAGCGTAATAATGCGTTTGATTTTGATGACCTGATTCTCAATGCGCATCGGCTCTTTGCTGAGCACCCTGATCTGCTTGATGAGTACCAAAACAAATGGCGCCATGTGCTGGTGGATGAATACCAAGATACCGATCCAAGCCAGCATGCACTGGTTGAACTCCTCACGCGTCCATTGCCAGGTCGGCCACGTTCATTATTTGCAGTCGGCGATGGGATGCAGGCGATTTATGGCTTTCGGAATGCCGATCATGCGATCATCACGCGCTTTGCCAATGATTTTCCTGATGCGAGTGTGATTGAACTCCAAACGAATTACCGCAGTCGTCAATCGATCCTGGATGCAGCCTATGCGGTAATACGGCATTCGAAAGCGGTTGCACCAATGGCTCTGCGTGCCGCTTCGGCCAGTATCCCAGGCGAGCGTTGTCTGGCGATCCTGGATGCCAAGGATGCGCGTGATGAGGCGGAGAAAATCGCGCGTGGCGCTGCCGATCTTATGGTGCAGGGCCGCCATCCACGTGAAATGGCGGTGCTGTATCGCACACGCCATATGAGCCGTGCGTTTGAATCGGCCTTACGCCACGCACATGTGCCATATTCGGTGCGTGGCGCAACTGGATTCTATGACCGTGCTGTTGTGCGCGATACAATTGCGTTTCTACGTGCAATCAATAATCCCGCCGACACCCTGAGCCTGACGCGGATTGTGAATAGCCCGCCGCGTGGCCTGGGAGCGCAATCAATGGCCAAACTTGCTCAGTGGGCATCCCAACACGATATGCCATTAGCCCAGGCGCTGGCGAACCCGGCTGCTTGGCGTGAACTAACGCCTAAAGCCGCCGATGGTGCACGCCAGATAGCTGGCCTCTTGGCGCGCTGGCGTGGCTTTGCAGAGGGCAGCTTTACCCCTGATAATCTGCTCGCCGATGTGTTGGAACGTAGCGGCTACATGGAAGATCTCACGCGGCGTCTCGAACCAGAAGAATTGGCTGATGCACGCTCACATCTGGAAGAACTCGTAACCGCTGCAGCTGAACATACAACACTTAGTGAGTTTCTTCAGGAGATCGCCCTCCTCACAAGCGCCGATGATGACGACGATCAGCGCGATCAATTACAATTGCTGACAATCCATGCTGCAAAAGGCCTTGAGTGGCCAATCGTTTTCGTGGCTGGTTTGGAAGAAGGCACGCTGCCACATGAGCGTAGCCTGCTGGATCCAGTTGGGATCGAAGAGGAGCGGCGACTGTGCTATGTCGCTCTTACGCGCGCCGCCGAGCGCTTGAATCTCTCGTGGGCCGCCAGCCGTGTGCGCGGGCGCGAGGCGAAACCATCACGGTTTCTTGGTGAGATTGAGGCGTATGGCAAAGAGCGATCGCGGCGCTGAGAAGCGGTTGTATGCAGATCTGCAGGACATTGCTACGCGGTTGCTCACATGCCTTTGTCCTCTTGGGCGCTAAATTATGCTAGAATCAGCACAATTCCCAGTACCGAACTGGGTTAGTTGAGATATGCAGCGCATGGTTCGCAAGATTCGATTATGGATTCGATTGACGCTGATTGGTCTCGTGGCAGCACTGCCATTGGGAGTCCTGATCGCGTTTCTGCGCCGCTATATTGGCTTGTTCTTGGCCGCCAACGAATATCGCCGAGCTGTGTTGGATTATGCCGTTGATGGAATTATTCTGATCGATGATGATGGCAAAATTCACTCCTTTAACCCAGCCGCCGAGAAAATTTTCGGCTATCAGGCAACCCAGATGCTTGGCCAGAACCTGCGTGCAATTATTGCGCCACCCGATCATGTGCTCTTCAAATTGATCAGTATTGGGCGTGAGGCAACTGGCATTCGCTATGATGGCACCACATTTGCCATGGATATGACCAGCGGTCAAATGCAGATCAGCGGGCGGCGCATGTATATTTTGATTGTCCGCGATGCTACCCGCCGTAAACAGATCGAGGATGAGTTGCGTAGTGCGCGTGATGCCGCCGAAGCTGCGAGCCGCGCTAAGAGCGCCTTCCTGCTAACGATGAGCCACGAACTACGTACACCACTGAACCATATTATTGGCTATGGTGAAATGGTACAAGAAGAACTGACCGAGCGTGGTGCTGAGGATTTGCTTCCAGATATGCAGAAGATCGGTATTGCTGGCCACCAGTTACTACGCCAGATCGATGATGTTCTTGAAATGGCAAATATCGAATCTGGGGTACTTAAACTTGACATAAAGAGATTTGAATTATTGCCATTGCTCCATGAAGTATGCGAGTTAATAACACCGATCCTTACACGCCATGCGAATAGCTTCGATATGAACACAGCTGAGGCGCCAGAGTATATGCTGGCAGATAGTGTACGTGTACGACAGATCATACTCAATGTGCTTACAAATGCTTCCAAATTTACCGAAGGTGGTGCAATTACACTGCGTGTGTTCACTAATGGCGCTACTGAATCACGTTCAGAATCCATGGTGAGTTTTGAGGTTAGCGATACTGGTGTTGGTATGCGCGCCGAACAGGTGGAGCAACTCTTTGAGCCATTTGGTGTAAGCGATGTGACGACACGTAAGGTTGGCGGTGCTGGCCTTGGGTTAGCAATCACACATCGTCTGTGCCGTTTGATGCAGGGTGAGATTAGTGTAGCAAGCCAGTTGGGCGCAGGCTCGACATTTGTGATACGTTTGCCACTCAATCAGGAATCGCGCAATCGTGGAACGGCTGATCTCCGAAGCCTCTGATGAACTGGCGCAATAGTTGCATTGCACTCTGAACCAAGAACCACGAATGTAGCTACTCATTGCGCTTACTTATGATGCCAAACCATTCCAACATTCCAGCATATAAGATTCCTGATGCAGGCCTAGCACTGGTTGTTTTACAGTGGGCAGCCGTTTTTGGGGGATGGCTTGATTTAGAATTGATTGCCGCAGTCGCAGAAGTCTCGCTTGAGCAGGTTCGGCGGGTTGTCACAAGCGCTGTGCGTCAGCAATTGCTAATCGATTCGGGGCAGCCGGGTGTTCACAGTTTTCGTTTTGTAACGGATGCTGTTCGTGATCAGGTCGAAGGCTCACTGCTCCCGGAAGACTTAGCGCGCCGCCATCGGCGGGTTGCTGATTTGTTACGTTCCCGTATGCATGAGGATACGATTGCTGATCAATTGGCATGGCATTATGAGCGTGCTGGTGATCTTACTACCGCATTGCGTTGTTCCTGGCGAGCCGCTGAGATGGCACTACGGCGTTGTGCAGTCGAATCCGCATTAGAACAGTATACACGTGCGTTGCGGCTGGCAGAATTGCTTCACGATCTCAGCTTGTTGGATGAGTATGCCCTTCGATCCGGGCATGCTGAGTGCTGCCGCCGCCTAGGCCGAGCAGATACTGAGGAAGCCGATCTTGGCCGTATGGCGGAGATCGCCGATATATCGCGTGACACTGATTTGTTGGTAGAGGTGCTGATTCTTCAATCGGCACTGGATTGTTATCGCGGCCATATTGAGCAGGCACGCACACGTGCTGAACAGGCATTGGCCCTAGCTCGCCGTGCTGGTGATCTTCCGCTACAGGCCGCAGCACTCAACGCACTTGGGCGTGCCTATCTTGGCTTGAGTGATTATCCGCGCGCTGAAGAATTGCTTAACCGTGCGTTAGGATCGTTTCTCGAATTACAAGATCAAGCTGGCGAGGCCCACAGCCACTATTCGCTAGGTGATCTTTGGCGCGTCACCGGCCGTTTAGATCAAGCGAGTGCATCGATAGAGCAATCATTGGAGTTGTTTCGTGAGTTGGAGGATCGCGCTGGTGAGGCCGATGCACTTAATCAGCTTGGTCATCTTTCTTCCGATTATGCCCAATCGCGGGCCTACTATGAAGAATCGCTTACCATTCGGCGTTCGATTGGCGAAGTGGCCAGTCAATCACGCTCGTATAATAATCTTGGGCTTGTGTATTGGAGCCTGGGATTGTATACCAAATCGCGGGAATGCCTTGAGCAGGCAGTCGCGATTGGTCGTGAGACGGGCGGACAACTGAACCTGGCCTATTGTCTGGAAAGCCTTGGGCGAGTCTATCTGGAGCTGGGCGAAACAGTTTCCGCGCGTCAAGTTCTTGAAGAGGGCCGCGATCTGGCTCGTTCAATTGGCGATCGTTCGGCAGAGGCGCCGTATTGGTTAATGCTTGGGCGGGTCGCATTGGTCGATACACAGCCAGAGGCTGCAATTGCTTCGATGCAGGTTGGCGTAAAGATCCAGCGTGATCTTGGGATAATGGCCGAACTAGCAACATCCTTGGCATGGTTTGGCTATGCGTATCTGGCTCATGGCGATTGGATGATCGCAGATCGCCTGACCGATGAGGCAGTACGAACCCTCGATAAAACTGGTGTCATCAATAGCGATTACCCATCTCAGGATGTGTGGTGGCTACGCTACCAGGTTCTGATCGCTGCCTCAGGCCGCGCACTCAATGACCCACTCGATCCAGTGGCGTATGCCATGTTGCAGCGTGCGCATAATGAGATGGAGCGCGCTGTCGTATCACTGAGCGATGAGGCGCTTCGCCGCAGCTACCATAATCGGGTGGCGATCAATCGCCAGATTGTGGCTGAGTGGTTGCAACATGCCGATGATCACACTAGCGTGCCAGTTGTAGAGCAGACATTGCCAGTTGAGCCACGCCAACCAACGTTGAGTACTCCAAAATCACAACTGCAGCGTGTGCTTGAGGTGAGCCTGCAGATGAATGAAACCCGCGACACCTCGGCATTGCTAACGTTTATCGCCGATCAGGCTGCTGAATTGTGTGGCGCTGAACGCTGCATGTTACTATTGGCTGAACCTGGCGAACTCTTAAATCTGGTGGCCGCGCATGGCATTGGAGGCAGTGAACTAGAACAAGCACGTACACAACTCAACACAACCTTACTCGATATGGTGATTCGTGAGCGACGCCCACTCCTCTTAGATGCAGCAGATGGGGCGCAATCTTCACGCTCGATCCTGGGTGTGCCACTACTCGCCCATGGACAGGTACTGGGGTTACTTCATGCCGATAGCCGTGTAGCTGGGGGTCGCTTTACCGATGCAGATTTGGATTTGCTTGCGATTTTCGCAAACCAGGCAGCTACCGCTATTGAGAATGCACGGCTCCATGAGCAGACAGTACGAGCTCATCGCGAGCTAGAAGCCTGGACACAGACCCTTGAGCAGCGCGTCGTTGAGAAAACGACAGAAATAGCCAGTGCCAATCACGCGTTAGAGCAACGTGCGGTGCAATTGGAGACAAGCGGGAAAGTTGCCCGTAGTATCGCATCAATCCTGAATAAGGAAGAGCTTCTGGAAGGGGTTGCGACACTCATTCAGAAACAGTTTGGCTACGATTTTGTTGGTGTCTGGTTGCTCGACGAACAATCGATGACACTTGTATTGCAAGCGGGAACCGGCGATCAGCAACGCCGTGAGCGTATTCGCAATATTCAGATCCCACTCGATGGAATTGGGGTGATCGCTAGTGTGTGTCGTTCAGGCATAGCTCGCCTGGTCAATCGAGTCAGCGATATTCCAAATTATCTGGCGATGGCAGAATTTCAAAGCACCCAAGCTGAATTAGCGTTACCATTACAGATGGGTGGTCGGGTACAAGGCGTGCTCGATATCCAGAGTGACCTTCCAGACACATTCAGTGCCGATGATCAGACAACCCTTCAGATTTTAGCTGATCAGATTGCGGTAGCGCTACGTAATGCGAATCTATATGAGGCAGCCGAAATGGCGAGCCGTGCAAAGAGCGCCTTCCTTGCAAATATGAGCCATGAGCTGCGTACGCCACTCAATGCCATTATTGGGTATAGCGAAATGCTCCAAGAATTGGCAGAAGATGAACAACGTGATGAGTTTACCCCTGATCTGCAGAAGATTCACAGCGCCGGGCGTCATCTACTGACTCTGATCAATGACGTTCTGGATCTCTCAAAGATCGAAGCTGGCAAGATGGAACTCTATGTTGAGTCGTTTCATATTGCCAGTGTCGTTCACGAGGTGATAAGCACCGTTGAACCATTAGCATTACGTCAGGCGAATATCCTTGATGTGGAATTAGCAGCGGATCTAGAAACGATGGAAGCAGATGTTGTTAAGGTTCGCCAGGGCTTGATGAACCTGCTTTCGAACGCATGCAAATTCACTGAGCGAGGTACCGTTACGGTGCGCGTATGGCGTGGTGTTGCGCAACAACTGGGTCTCGCCAACGCAGTCTTCTTCTCCGTTCAGGATACTGGAATCGGCCTGAGCCCTGAACAACTGGAGCGGCTGTTTCAGCCCTTTACCCAGGCGGATGCCTCAACGACTAGGCGATATGGTGGGACGGGGCTAGGGTTAGCGATTACACGGCGCTTCTGCCAGATGATGGGTGGTGATGTGCTGGCCGAAAGTGAGCTTGGCCAGGGATCACGATTTACCATGGTGCTGCCGGGGTAGCAGGAGCGCAAGAGTGCAGGAGCGCAGGAGCACGAGGGCGTTGGAGTGACTGCTATCTCCATCCTTCTTTGTCAGATGAGCAGTTACTGGCATTCCTCATGTCAGTAAGGCGCCACCGTCGACTGGCAGGATAACTCCAGTGATATAGCTTGCTGAGGCGAGGAATACAGCTGCTTCGCCAATATCCTCAGCGCGGCCAAGGCGCTTCAAGAGTGTTGCTTGTGCAGCGGCATGGCCACGTTCGCTGTCCCAATCATCTGGCATGAGTACAGGGCCAGGTGCAATTGCATTAACACGCACCTCAGGGCCTAAATCTTTCGCGAGCGCATAGGTCAGCGTGACAATACCACCCTTCGTTGCGAGGTAGGATGCGTGGTTCGCCCAGGGCCGGAACGCGCCAATATCGGCAATATTAATAACGGCACCATACGTGGCGCGTAGCGCAGCAGCGGCTCGCTGGGTTATGAAGAACGCCGAGCGTAAATTCGTATTGAAGAGCTCGTCCCAGCGTTCCTCGGTGGTGGTGCCAATAGGTGTAGGCCCCCATATTCCTGAATTATTCACCAGAATATCAAGTTGCCCCCAGTGCGCCAATGCTGTGTCGACCACACGCTCACAATCGGCTGTTTGGGCTAGATCGCCCTGAACGCTGGTTGCTTGGACACCAAGTGCACGTAGATCATGAATGGTCTGCTCTGCAATCGCTGCCGATTGATGGTAATGGATCATGACATTTGCACCAGCTGCGGCAAGTGCCAGTGCAATCGCTCGCCCAAGCCGCCGTGCACCACCGGTAACAAGTGCGGCTTTACCGTTGAGTTTGGTCATGTATGCTCCCATAATGCCAGACAAAAAGACAAGGAGACAAGGAGACAAGGAGACAAGGTGAGTGGCATTCATAATAATACTACCAACTCACTTAATCAAAGTCACCCTGTCACCCTGTCACCCTGTCACCCTGTCATCTGGTTACCTTCTCGCCTTGCGATGCGACCATTTGCGCGAGTAGGCCGCTGCGTGGTGGCACAAGTGTAATTTCACCGCCGCTCTGGCTGAGTTGCTCGATTTGCAGAATCTCGAAGAGCGCTTCTGCAACCAGCGCATCCTTGGAAATTTCATTCAATGCCGCACCAACAATTAAGGGTCGAGTAGCCTGGGCCTTTGCGAATTCGATTGCGGCCTGGCGCTCGGCAGTGCTCGTAATGACGCTTACCTGATTGGCACCATCCTGCTTAATTGCGGAAGTGACCTGCCGTAGGCGGTTAACAACTTTGGCCTCGATCTGGCGTATCATCCCATCATCGCGCAGGTGTACTTTCCGAATATATACTGAACCGAGCTGGTAGCCCCACTCCTGTGATTTTGGTGAGACCTCATCACGCACGGCGCGGCTCATTGCATGGCGATTCTCGAGCATATCGGCCAGCGGTAGATTGCTGAGTGTGCGTACGGACGCATTATTCACGTTAGCCATCATCGATCCCTGTGGATCAGCGTTACGGAAGAGGTAGGCAATCGGCTCAGAAACCTTCATCTCATACCAAATGCCAATGCCCATTGGCGCGCCTTCTTCCGAGTTAACTGGTTGGCTGCGCATATACTTCTGATCGAGGCGCATATCGAGCACATAGCAGCGCCCTAACCAGTTCGCGATGAATGCGGCTGGCCCAAGTTTGAGCGGAAGGATATGGAGGCCTGGATCGGTAATCACCCCGATGACATTGCCAAATAGCACATACACCCGGCTGGTGCCTTCTTGAACGACCGCATAGATCCCAAGGGCGCGCAACACCCCAAGGAAGACACCCACGGCGATGATCAGAAAGATAAATGTCGCGAAGAGCGCGATCAGAAAGTCTTGCATGATGTTATTCCTTTGTCTCAATCACAGCACGTGCAGCTCGACCATATAGCTTTAGGCGCACACTTTTCAGATAGATCTGCAACGCATCTGGGCCACTCTCTTTTAGGTTGAAGAGTGTTGTCGAAAGTGCGCGCAGTGGCTCAACCTCGGCTTGGGCATTGAGCGTTTCGATTTCGACGGCGCGGCGCGACTGTACGATTTTTTGATCGGCAGAGGCCTGTGCAAGGCTAATATCGGAAGAGACCTGGTTGTGTGCAGTATTGATCGCTGCTAGGGCCGATTCCACTTCGTGCGGTGCATCGATACTGGTGATCAAGGAAGCATCGAGTACAACGCCGTAACGTGCTGCCGATGAAATGCATTCGCGATCCATAAGTTCATTCAGATCGCGGAGATTCTTACGGAGATCGTTGATGGAGACACCAGTCACCACGCTATTATCGGCTGGAGTTGGAACATCGGGAAGCACTAAAGGCTTTGGTGCTTCAAAGTTCGCAATGCGCTCACGTAGGATCGAGATAAAGTAGCCCATCACATGGATAATTGGTTGTTTCACACCAAAAAGGTATGCATACATGTTGTTCTCGGCAACCCGGTAGCGAATCTGGCCGGTTAGGCCGATATTAAGCTGATCCTTCGTAACCGCTTCCAGAACAGTGCCATTGCTATTAGCCGTTGGCGTTTCGAGATCAGTTGCCATGTTAATTGTTTGTGTCGCAACTGAAACCTTATAGATCTTCTCCCAAGGCCATTTAAAGTAAGGCCCACCTGGCGGAATAACGCGCAGCTTTGGATACCGGTAACGGTCACGCTCATCTGGTCGCAGATATTCAAGTAGCGGATCTTCCATGGGTGCATCCGAAAGGCGCTCTGCACGGCCAAAAATCGTCTTGACGGCGCGCTCATTCTGATCCACCGTGTAGATTCCAGCAACGAGATAGCGCATTAAGAACCAGAGGATAAACCCAACAATAATGCCAAGAAAGGTCATGCTGGCCTCCTATTTATAATTCAGCTGTTTCCGCATGGATCTACGTGCTGAAGCCTCGAAGGTTACAGTTCTGTTGGCCCAAACCTAAATCTGTATATCGATATCATTGCGCTCTGTAAGAGATTCCTGTAGACTAGTCAATAACCCAGGGGCTAAAAGCTCCTGGGCTTGCGCCTCAATCGAAAGTCGGAGACCTTCGATTGGACACCAGAGGCTGATTGACGGCAGCCCACTTGATATTGATTGCCGCGTTGTAATCCGCATTGGAGGCGAATTGACACACCACACAACAAAACAGAGCTTGCGTCTGCCGGTTGGCCCGTTCGGTATGCCCACAAGCGCTACAGCGTTGGCTGGTGTAGCGCGGGTCAACCGCAACCACACGCACACCCGCTCGCTGCGCCTTGTAGGAAACAAACTGGCGCAACTGAAAGAAACCCCAATTGCTGTGTCGCGCTCGTTGGTCTGCGCCTCGAACCTTTACCCGTTCACGAATGCCCTGCAAGTCCTCAAGGGCAATCCCGCGTCCGGTGCCTTTCGCAGTCCCAACCAGCCGCTTGCTGATTTGGTGATTAATGTCTCTTTGATACCAATACTGCCGACGTTTCAGCTTCTTCAAGCCACGTTTGGCCGACTTGGTTTTGACCCGTTGGAGGGCAGCCCTGCGACCCGCATACCAGCGCCGCATCTGCTCCACATCCGAGCCGATGTAGCTTTCGCCGTCCGAGTCGGTTGCAACCTGCACAATCCCAAGGTCAACCCCAAGGTAGCCGGTTGGTTCATCCGGCGCAGCATCGGCCTTGGTTTGGGTGATGTGCAGATACCAGACTCCATCACGCCGTATCAGTTCTGCGCCGCCAATCTTCCAACTCCGATCATAGAGCGTCTGGCGCTGGAAGGTTCCCAACTCCATCTGACCAACGACTCGCCCGCTCATGGTATACAGACTGACCTGATCCAGGCGCATCAGGCGGTAGGTATTGGCATCGTAGCGGATGGAACCGTCATCCCGAAAGGTAGGGCAGGTCTTGGGGATAATCTCGTTGGTCTTCCTATCGCGCTTCTCAGGAGCAGCACGCACGGCGCGAACCGACTCGGCTGCTTTGTCTCTCGCGCAACACGCCAGTTGCGCCCCAAGCCCGTAGACCATTCGCGTTGGGCCGTAGACCAGGTGATGCAACTTGTTCTTGTTGGTAATGCCCTGTTCCCAGGCCACACCCGCACAGTACGTTGCAGCACGATTGAACGCGACTTGCGTCTGGCGCAACGCCGTATCAGCCGTACTATCAAGTGCGACTTTGCAGCATATGGTTCGCGTGGAGGTAGTATCGCTCATAGAGGCATTGTAGCAGATACGAACGGCTGTGTCAACGGCTCCCAACCGAGACTGCACGCCGTTCGTGCCGCCGTTCTTCCGCTCCTCCCACCCGTGAACGGGGTGGGTTTCCGCGAAAGGTGCTTTTTATGACGCCTACCTTGGCTAGAGGCTCTTTGCGACATCACCCATCCGCCGAAACTGGACATCGCCGCTCTGTTGGCAGTGTGCAATAAATTGTTCAAGCATTGCCACGCGATGAGCACGCCCAATTACCTGTGGGTGAAGTGCAACCGTAAGAATACCTCCATCGATATTAGCATGCATCCAATCAAATTCTGCTTGCCAGATCTCGAGCACTTTGCTTGGTGCGGATGTGCCATTACGGTATGGGTTAAAGTTGAACTGAAAATGCACCCAATCATCCAGTTCAAATGACATTGGTAGTTCCCAAATACGAGCTTCTCGCCCACGGATCAATGGCGATTGTTGTGTGACCTGATCGCCTATGCGTGGATGGTAGGGCCGAAAATCATCGGCCATGAGGCTCGAATCATACAGAAACCCATATTCCTCTAGCAAGGCCAATGTCACACTCGAATAATCGGCTGAGGGTGAGCGAAAACCAAGTGGCTTGATACCAATACGATTAAGTGCCTGAAGCGCACGCTCCATGTCAGCACGTTCCTCGGCTGCTGTTTGGCGGCTTGGATCGACATGGGCATACGAATGATGCCCAACCTCATGGCCTGCCGCTATGATCGCCTCCACTGACTCTGGAAATGATTCAATCGTATGGCCGGGGATGAAAAAGGTGGCCTGAATAGTATGGCGCTGTAGCAATTCGAGGATCCGTGGGACACCAACACGCGCACCATATTCACCACGATATAACATCGCAGGAGTTGTATTGTCATACCCAAACCAGACCGACATTGCATCAAAATCGAACGATAGGCAAATCGTACTATTGGGCATACAACACCTCCCTGGGAATCGGACGGTTTAGCACATGGTTTAGCAGCGAGCGATAGTATGGCGCATCTCACGATTTTTGTCTACCGCTCCGACAATCTCATTCATGGTACAATTCGATTACGACATGTATTAGTCCGCGAGTTGCCGATGATCATTCAGCGCCGGTTACGTCGCTTTATCTTGGCCCTTAGTGGGCTGGCTTTGGCGTGTGCGTTTGTAAGCATACTTGCATTTGTACTACGCCCACCGCGCTTTACTTCACGGATCGAAGCAATTAGTTACACACTCACACAGCATGGGGCGCATTTTGAGCAAGTCTTTATCGAACGTGGTTGGCCAGATGAAATCAACAGTAGCGTGTATACGACGAGCCTACGTATTTACACCCGTGAGTTTGGGGATATAGGCGGGCGTTATGAGTGCCGTGATGGTGATACATCGTGCTGGGTTGCTGTCCCCAAACTCAATATTGATATGGTGCCTGTTCCTGATCTTGCCCGCCCAGTGGATGACCCATTGCTTACATGGCTAGAACTACATTATGCGGCTGTGAAGGCCGGGAAACTGCCGTGGTAGCGTTGGAGCGTTCGAATGTTGGAGTGTTGGAGCGTTCGAGCGAACCAACCAATGGCGCCCGACTCCATCGCTCCATCGCTCCATCGCTCCATCGCTCCATCGCTCCATCGCTCCATCGCTCCATCGCTCCATCGCTCCATCGCTCCATCGCTCCATCGCTCCATCGCTCCATCGCTCCATC
>JANLSE010000733.1:0-6715 GCA_031362265.1 Roseiflexaceae bacterium | reverse complement strand
GTGGTTGGTTCTGGCGCGGTGGTTGGGCTGGCAGCGGGAGTGCTACCACAGGCCGCAAGAACTAGGCTTAGCCCAGCAATCGACGCGGCGATCCAGCGAATAGGTGCGCGGGTCATCTGTACTCCTTACGAATCGAGCCGATACAATGCTTCGCTCACGGAAGCAAAACAGAGCTGCCATCAGTGCAACTCTGCGTCATTGAGTATTTATTTATCACAACCTTAACACGTGCGAGTATAGCGCATGCCGATAGGGCTGTCAAACCAACGGTTGACAATTATAGTTGATCGAAAATCGTGTATGATAGGCACCATGTAGTTGCAGTGCAGAAAGGTTGGCGTGCTATGAGTAGAGCACAGCAGGTGTATATTGGCACAGATGGCGGGGCGACCATGTCGAAGGTTGGTGGCGTGTGGGCCGACGGTACTGCGATCTCGACGAAACTGCTCCAACGACCAACTCTCTCTGAGCAGGGCCCACTCGTGGTTGTACAAGCCTGGATTGGCGCAGTTAGCGACTATCTGGAGCAGAATCAACTTTCCTGGGATCAAGTTCATGGTGTTGGCTTAGCCATCCCTGGGCCATATGAGCGCTTTGGAGTGTTAGGTCGTTCACCAAACCTTCCTGAGACATTCGCTGGTTTTGATTTGCATCACGCCTACAGCAGTGCGTTGGCCGAGCGTGCTGGCCGAGTGCTACCACTAGCATTTGGCAATGATGGCAATATGGCGGGTGTGGCTGAAGCACAACGAGTACGTGGTAACACAAATGCAACGGTTGTGACGCTTGCGCCTGGCTCTGGGCTTGGCTGCGCCTATGTTGGCCGCGATGGATTGCCACTTGATGGCGATACGCTCAACGGCATGGAGGGCGCACATATGCCAGCGCCACTGCACTTGTTGAATATGAAACCCTATCCATGTGGTTGTGGGCGCACATGGGGCTGTTTTGAGGTATACACAACCCTCTCGGGGTTACCATATCTGCTTGCCGAGTATCTGATCAAATATCCAGATCATCCGTTGGCAAGTTCGCCGCTTAGCATGAAGGAACGTGTGTTTTCGCTACGCGGCCTGGCCCAGAAGGGTGATTCATTGGCGGTTGAGATCTTTAATTTCCAGGCGCGTGCGCTCGGGCTACATGTTGCGAACCTCGCGATGGCCTTCGATATGCAGTATGTTGTGATTGGTGGCGGGCTGATGGATCCGGAAAGCACAACTGACGAGTTCCGTGAGCGCTATTTGCGGATTGTTCGTGAGACCGCTGATCCCTATTTGTGGGTTCCGCAGCGCGGCCAGATCAATATTGTGGCCGCAGCGCTGGGTGATTTGTCGCAGGCAATTGGCGCTGCATTAGTATCGCTTTATCAATCCCGCTCATGAAGTAAGCGCTACGTGGCGTTAGGTTGGAAAGGAATATTCCTGCTGAGTGGCCTCCTGTGGGTTATGACCATAACGGATGTGGCCCTGGTGTAGCGCGATGATGCACCAGAAGACAGTGCGGGTTGGGCCATCGATTTTACAGAGGCAGTCGGGCGCGTACTCGCGGTCGGCCAGAAATTGGCGCAGCATGTCCGGTGTAACCGGCATGCTGCGTTGTTGCATTAATTCGCATGCCCGTATTGTTATGCCAACTGAACTGATGGTCAAATTGCAACTCAAGCCTGGACAGTCACTCACTGTGTTATACGCGCCCGATGCGTACCTAGCATGGTTAGCTGAACAGATGCCTGCATTGCAGATTGTGGCTACTGCGAATGAGCATTCTGATTCTGTTCTATGCTTTGTACGAAATCTTGCTGAAGTGCCAGATCGTTTCGCGACGAGTAGCGCAATATCAGCCTGAGGGTGGCAAGTATTTCCTAGCTGGAATTAGCAATGGTGGCCTCAGTGCATTTCGGATCATTCTGAACACACCAGAACGGTTTCGAGCGCTTATTATTCGCAGCCGCAGCGGGCAGCAACTGTTTGACCAGTTGGAAACCTTTCGTAAGGGCGGATAGCATTACGCTTGGATGATACCAAGTTGCAAGCCTGAGAGTGCATTGTCAGTCTAGTTGAACTTCACCATACATGTCGACCAATTTCTGTGTGAGGGTATTGACCACACCAAGATCCGTGATGCGGAAGAAGGGTGCGACTGGCAGCGCGAGGCTGGAGATCGCCAGGATGGGTGAGGTTCCGCCAAGGCCAAGCTGACGAGCCTGTTGATTGAACTCGCGTACTTCGGCCGCTATAACTTGCACTGGGTCAGCTGACATCAAACCAGCCACTGGCAGTCGTACACTTGCGATTAGCTGCTGGTCGACAACCAAAGCCGCTCCACCGCCCATAGTGGCTACGGCCTGTGCTGCGGTAAGCATATCTTCAGGTGTTCTTCCTGCCACAATCAGATTATGGCTGTCGTGGGCCACGGTTGTTGCGAGTGCGCCAGTACGTAGCCCAAGCCCGCGCAGTAGCGCCAGCGAGGGTGGATGGATCTGACCGTGGCGCGGCACGACACTGAGCAGCAGCATGCCTTCTGGTAAAGGTAGTTCCAGCTTTCCATTGCTAAATGGCAGCCGCGCTTCGCCCAATCGGGTAGTGCGATTCGCGTCGATCTCAAGGATCTTGAGAGTCAGCTCGCCCGCTGCATCCGGATAGCATAGTTGGAAGTTATCGACGGTGAGCGGTTGGATATGGACGCTATTCTCAAGCGGTGGTGGCAATGGGTCGGC
The DNA here is from genome assembly GCA_031362265.1 of Roseiflexaceae bacterium. Lineage (GTDB taxonomy): Bacteria > Chloroflexota > Chloroflexia > Chloroflexales > Roseiflexaceae > JANLSE01. Next base: position 3,999 of record JANLSE010000733.1, on the reverse strand, counting down.
TATAGCAGCCACGAGTGCGCCATCGCGGGCAACGACTTGCCCACCCGCGAGGACAACCTTGGCGTGTAGTGTGTGGAGTGATTCAACCAGCACAATATCAGCGAATTTGCCTGGCGCAAGTGCCCCAAGATCGCGTAATCCATAGCGTACTGCGCCGTTCAGGGTCGCAAAACGGATGGCAAGCGCAGGGTTGACGCCATGCTGGATCAGTACTCTTACGCCGCGATCCATATGCCCATGCTGTAGCAAATCATCCGGGTCGATATCGTCGGTGCAGACTGCCACGTTCCATGGGTTTGGAATCTCTTGTAGGGCGCGTGCCAGCCCAGCTGCCATGTGGCGGAATGTGTTTTCGCGGCAGTAGATCCACATGCCAGCGCGTAGCTTCTCAAGGATTTCCGGCCAGTCACGCGACTCATGATCTGAGTCGACCCCGGCTGCCAGATAGGCTGCCAATTCACGCCCACTGAGGAGCGGGGCATGGCCTTCGAGTGCTTGGCCTTGGGCAAGCCCAGCTTCGGCAATGGCCGCTGTACGTAGTGTTTGGCGTACAATTCCAGGGTAATCCATCAGTTCGGCCACGCCAACCACTCTTGGCCAACGCAGCATCTCCGCGATGGCGGCTGCGTCAAATGATGCACCAGCAGTTTCGAGTTCTGGAAGTGCTGGGACGCTCGATGGGACGGTGACAAATACACGTAGTGGTAGCCCTTCGCTGGCTCGCAGCATATATTCGACGCCAGCCCTGCCGCTGACGTTTGCGATCTCGTGTGGATCGATAACTACGCTGGTTGTACCAAATGGCAACACGGCGCGCGCGAAATTCGGCGGTGTCACCATGGTCGACTCAATATGGACATGGGTGTCGATCATGCCAGGGATGGCGATCAGGCCATGCGCATCGATCTCGGCAGCCCCCGTTAGCCTATAGCGCCGATCTTGGTCGATAACCGCGATCCGATCTCCAAAGATCCCGATATCAGCCGGGTAGATCTCACCAGTGTAGACATTCAACAGATCGCCACCACGAATAACCAGATCGAGCTGTCGGTCGCCACGCGCCGCCTCAACAAGGGCTGTTCGAGCCATTACACTACCTCTACTCTTGGTTAAGCAATTCTCAAACGCAAAGGCGCAAAGACGCAAAGGCGCAAAATGAATGAAAACCAATACATTCGATTAAGGTTATCGCACGAGACAGGAGGTTTTCAAATGTAAAGACATAAAGCTGCAAGGGCGCAAGATACTAGATTCTTTGCGTCTTTGCGTTAATTGGGGCGAAGCACCCGTTCGGCGCGAAAGCCAATTATTGTTGCTGCGCGTGCGCTACTCACTAACGAACTGTAGCCGGTTAATTCGGGCCGGATGACAGCTTCTGGAAAGGCAATCTGCGCATATTCACGTGCAGGCATGTCGAGATATGAATCTGGTGCTGCGGCAAACAGTACCGTATGGCTGCGCGGTGGCAGTGTGGCAGTGGCAGCCAAATAGCAGGCGCGTGCTGCATCCTGGATATGGACATACGCATAGAGTGCTGCCTCAGGGCGCGGCTCCTCACGCAGTGGCAATTCGCGAAACTCATCTTCTGTGGCGATCCAAGGGAAACGGAAGCTCACTGCACTTAGCCCCCAATGGTGTGTAAACATTGTTGCGAGATGCTCACCAACCCACTTGGACATGCCATAATCATCCTGTGGCGAAACCGGATGATCCTCATCGAGTGGTAAATATTCGTACCGTAGCGGTGTGCGTGGCGTGACAGTGCTATTGACCTGGATGCTTGATGCGCTTACGACCCGTGGCACATTCAAGCGTGCAGCCGCCTCAAATATATTCCATGTTATCGCAGTATTGGCCTGAAAGGTGCGTGCACTTGGCACCAAGCGCTGCGAGACAATCGCTGCCAAGTGGATCACGGCATCTGCACCATCCAGCACATCATACACTTGGCCGAGATCGCTGAGATCTGCGCTGATATATTGGCCGAGTGGGCCATCACCAATCCGGTAAGGTACCAGATCGACCTCAAGCACATCGGCACCCTGTTGGCGTGCATATGCAACGGCTGCAGTGCCCAACTTGCCACGTGCACCGGTGACAACAATCTTCATGGTTCATGCTCCTTCAATGGTCTGATTATTCTTTGATCAACGTGTGGTGTAGCGCTCGTTGTGTCAGTTCACTCAGGCTGTACTGATTTGGGTTCTTGAGAAGCGATATAGGGGCGCATCTCCTCCTCGATGCCTTCGCGCAGTGCCATAAGTTTCTGGGCATATGCTACCAGTGCATGATCATCTGCATCTTGTGGGACCCAAGGTGGAACTGGCGTTGGGCGTCCATCCGTTCCAATTGCTACGAAGATAATGATGCAATGGGTGGTTGTCTGCATCTGGCGTGTTTTTGGGTCGCCAGCACGAACGTCAACAGCGATATGCATGCTTGTGGTGCCGGTATAGATCAGTTTGGCATGTACTTCAACCACATCGCCAATATGGATGGGATGATAGAAGCGAATCCCGCCAACATAAACGGTTACACAATACTGGCCACTCCACCCGACCGCACAGGTATAACCAGCCTGGTCGATCCATTTCATGACGGTTCCACCATGAACCTTGCCACCAAAATTGACTTCAGTTGGTTCTGCTAGGAAGCGTAGCGTGATTGCACGCTGCTCATTCATGCCTGCCATACTCTATCTCCGCTCAGCTACTACTTCTAAGATTGTGGAAGATCCTAACATTGTGTTTCCTTTAGTGATTGAGTTTTGATCTGGCATGTATTATGGCAATCGTAGCGCAGGTCTGGGTCTTTGTCGAGCCTAGCGTCATGTGGGCTCAATCTCAGGCCTGATGCCAATCGTGTAAGCATATGCCATACTCAATAAGCGGGAGAAGACTATTGCAACGCAAAGGCGCAAAGACGCAAAGACGCAAAGGACTTGTTTGTTCTTTGGACAAGGTTCGTAGCTACTCTACAATGTATGTCGCTTCATTCCGCGAATGCCTTCAGACCGTTTCTGAAATACTTAGTTGCAGGCAATTGGACAGGTCGGTTGTTGAGTGGCCGCTGAAGAGCATGTTATGCCAGTACAAATACGAATAAGGAGTTAGCGATGCATCCACTCACTGAGTCGGTGACGATGTGGTTTGACCGGCGGATCGTTATGCGGCGCTCACCGATCCATGGAATTGGAATCTATGCGACCGATCCGATTCGTGCTGGCGAGCGCTTGATGTTCGTGACGGGTGGGATTGTCTACACAACCGAGGATTGGCGCAGCGGACGGGTTCAACTTGATGGTGAACAGTATAACGAGGACCAAATTGGGGAAGATCTGTTTGTTGCGACTCCCAAGGCACTGAATTACTACATGAATCACTCGTGCGATCCATCAATCCTGAATGATATTGCTTGGCACGACATTCAGGCTGGCGAAGAGATCACCACCGACTACGCATACTGTATCGCCAGCCCAACCTATCGGCTTGATCTATGCCATTGCGGGTCAGCAGTATGCCGTGGGCGGGTTACTGGCGACGATTGGCGTATTCCTGCATTGCAACAGCGTTACCATGGCTCATTCACGCCACATATTGCGCGCCTGATCGCTGGACTTAAGACTACTGGAGATACACATGCAGCGTCGTGATATTCGCTATCAGGCTGCCGTCGTACACAATCACCATGTGCTGTTGCTGCACATCCAAGATCGTGAAACTGGCGAAACCTACTGGATCTTTCCTGGTGGCGGGCGCGAAGCCAATGAAACGCCTGAGGAATGTGTGCGGCGTGAATTACAGGAAGAGACAGGGTTGGATGTTGCGGTGCTGAAGCTGCTTTTCACTGTGGCAGATATTCCTGCTGGAATGTATGATTGGCTCGCGACCTATCATTGCCAGATACTCAGTGGTATCGCACATCCTGGCGTTGAGCCTGAGATCGACGATGCAGAGTATACGACTATCCAAGCTGTGGCCTGGTTTGATTTACGAACTC
>JANLSE010000726.1:0-25561 GCA_031362265.1 Roseiflexaceae bacterium | reverse complement strand
ATTGGAGCGCAGCTATGGATCACGGGTTCTTTGTTCCTTTGTTCCTTTGTTCTCTCGCGCCTTTGCATCTTTACGTCACCGGGGTACCCTTTGGGTCTGGTACCCGGCGTTAAGGTTCCCTTGTCACCTTGTCACCTTGTCACCTTGTCACCTTGTTTCTGTCGTGTTAGCAGGCGCCCTGCGAGTGCGAGGCCACCAGCCAGGAGTGCTACCAAGCCGAATGCCAGGAATGGCGAACTTGTGACCAAATCGCCGGCGAGCACCAATAATGCCAGTGATGGAAGAACGCCAAGTAACGATGAGAGTGTATAAGCTATAAAACCGATTTGTGAGTAACCCGCAGCAAATGAGACAAGTGGATATGCTGGGCCGGGTAGTAGGCGTAAGAGCAGCATGCTGCGCCACGTTATGCGTTGTGAGAGCCGCGCCAGGGTTGCTCGGTTGCTTTCTGATATACGCGATTCGAGTAGTGTACGGCCACTACGTGCAAGCCAGAATCCAACCGTCGCGCCAAGAAAATCGGCCACAAGCACATAGGCCAGGCCGAGCGGCGGCCCAAACGCTAATCCCGCGCCGATCTGAAGCACCGTCGCTGGGATGGCTGGTACAACCAACACAAAACCTAACCCAAGAACAAGCACAACTGGCCCCCATGGCCCCAGGCTTGCTAGCCATGTCCGGATGATACTTGGGCTCAATGCAGCACCATACGAGCGCAGTAGCCAGAACAATGCCCCGCCAAGTAAGGTGACAATCAGCAGAAGTGCCAATCGGCGTGGCGTTATATATGCGGCTAATGATTGAGACAAGCGTTCAAACGACATATAGACTACAACACCAACCGGCGATCGCGCACAAGACGCGATTTGGTCTTCTTGAACAGATCATCATAGCTGACGCGATTCATGGTGATTTCATATTTGTATGCTTGGAGCATCTTATGAATTTCGGCATCAAGCAATTCTTCGACCATGAGTTCATCGGTGATAATTTGTTGCGTTGCAATGCGCAAACGTCCATCATCGGCCTGAAACATCACCCCATCGACTTCGGCGAGATGATCGACCAGATCCGCTGCTAGTTGTTCAACTTTTGCTGTGGAAAGCTTCATGCGCCCCTCCTTCAATGTTGTAGTAGTGTAAGCGCACCAACGTGGATCGTCAACTAAACAGGTAGCTTCAATACTGTGCGCTGGATCACAAGCAGTTCTTGCACTCCAGCTGTCGCGAGATCAATTAGTGTGTTGAATTCCGTACGTGGTATTGGGCGATGCTCTGCGGTACACTGGACTTCAATAATCTCGCCACTTGCGGTAAGCACTACGTTACAATCCATATCTGCGGTGCTATCTTCCTGGTAATCGAGATCAAGCAATACCTCACCGGCAACATACCCAGCACTCACCGCTGCAACTGCCTGAATGATTGGTGAATGTTCGATATCACCATGATCGACAAGCCGTTGAACTGCAAGTGCCAATGCAACATACCCACCCGTGATTGCGGCAGTGCGTGTGCCACCATCGGCCTGAAGCACATCACAATCGATCGTTATGGTACGTTCCCCAAGCAGATTCATATCGGTAGTTGTGCGGAGCGCCCGGCCAATCAGCCGTTGGATCTCCTGTGTTCGCCCACTGGCGCCCTGGCGCTCGCGGCGGTTGCGGGTGGCAGTTGAGCGCGGGAGGAGTGAATACTCGCCCGTGATCCAGCCACGACCCTGGCCACGCATCCAGGGTGGCGCGCCTGTTTCGACACTTGCGGCACAGAGTACCTTGGTATTGCCCATCTCGATCAATGCACTCCCCTCAGCATAACCATATGTGTCAGTTATGATTCGAACGGGGCGCAGTGCATCTGGCGCGCGATTCTCGTGGCGTGGCATAATGGTTCCTCTTAACGGGTGGATCTGGGATGATAGCTTGCTTTTTTAGCGCAGAGGGTAGAGAGACCTGAAGCATAAAACCACTACAAGAGCGGTTATTCCACCAATCAGTGAACTGAGGAAGTTTACCATATCATTTTGCATCCAGGGGATCCCGCGCGTACGTTGAGTTGGTGATCCATCACGTGTAGCTCGCCGCTCTGTCTCACCATATGGGCCAGTATACATTGCCTGTAACGTCGCACCTAACAGGCTATCTGCTAGGCTGCCAATCAGGCCACCCAGAAGTGCAGCAGGGAGTATCCATATGCGCCAGATGCCCTGCTCGACCATCATGAAGAACAGTAGCCCAAGGCCAATTGTGCATGCACCTGCAGCTGAGGCGATCAGGCCAATTGCAGAAACACCACCTGAGGTGCCAGGTTCAACAGGGCGCAATGTTGTTACGAGCAGTGGGCGAGTTTTGCTCAATACGCCAAGTTCAGTTGCCCAGGTATCGGCGGTTACTGTCGCCATGACCCCCGCAAATAGGGCTAGCAGTGTATCGGGGTGGCCCGTAAGCCCAGCGAGAAGCGCCAATAATGCGCCGATGCCACCATTTGCAAGTGCTTGCCAGAGATCACGGCGACCGCCCTTCTCAAACTTCTCGCCAGCAACTCGCTCCTTATAGGTACGACGGAACCTCGAGAGTAGGCTTGATGTGACAAAAAACAGCACAAGTGCTGCACCCCATGCCAACCCGCCAAACCCAAATGTGAGTGTTCCAGTGAGTATCGCACCCAGCCAGCCACTACGCGTCAGAGAACCACGCCGATAGGCCAGCGCGCCAATCAGCGTACTAAGAATGAGTCCGGTGATGATAGATAGAGGTGTTGGTGTCATAGTGAGCGATCGATTATTGGAGCCGGGTACCCTTTGGGTGAAGCATTGGAGCATTGGAGCATTGGAGCATTGGAACGATCGAATGCAAGAGTAAGAAATGTCACCGTGTCACCCTGTCCTCTTGTTCAGTCTGTTCTGCGCCGTGCGCTGTACGTTTTCGGTTCTTGGTTCTTGGTTGGCGAACACAAGGTTCGCCCGTACGATGGCTCCTGGTTCTTGGTTCTTGGTTCTTGGTTCTGCGGTTCTGCGGTTCCGCATTATTCTACCCTGCGTGCAAGTGCGGCCAGGGCTGTATCAAGATCAGGAACGATGAGTGCGGCAATGCTACTGGGTGGTATGAAACCTGCCAGTGGCCCGAGCATCGGGGTAAGGTCAAGAGTCATAGTGATCGTTACGCGTGTGTTGGCAGCTTCAGGCACCAGCGTCCAGCGGCTTTCGACAAGAACAGGCTGTGTGGCGCGGAAGCATAGCTCACGCTCGGTTTGCCAATAGACATCGCCTTCGGCTGCAAATGTGCCAATTGGGCCAATTGTCATATGAGTTCGCACGCGTGCAGTATTGCCCACACGTCGCAACACCTCAACACGCTGGACGCGCGGCAAGATCGCTGCAAGATTGCGGGGTTCTGCCATGAACGTAAAAATCGCTGTGGGCAGCGCATGAATCAGGCGGCTGCATTCGGCTGTAGCAGGAGAACGTTGCATATGGCCCAGTATACCTGGCTCATAGGGGCGCGTCAATCAGATGAATACGCAACTCCTGACCCGAGAATACGTATAATATAAGCAGCCACTAATCGTGTGTTAGTGGCAGGAGTACAATATGAGCCCGACACTGTTAGAAGCAGTCGTGGCGATCATTGTGATCGTCGTGGCCTGGCAGATCGGTCTTGCCCTCGCCCCTGACGTCATTCGCCTACTTCGCGGCCTCAAACGCGACATCGACGATGCGACGACCGAGGCCCTGGCGGACGACCCGCCCCAGACCAAGTCAGTTTCGCATCAGGAGGAGCAGCATGACCCGAAGTAGTAGTTCAGCCCCCATCGCTCGGATTGGCACAATCGCGATTGTCCTGGTTGTGGCCGTGGTTCTTTTAGGGGTTGTTGGAACCGCATGGCGCAATGTAAAGCCCGGCTATGTTGGCATTGTCTTCGATAAAGCCAATCATAATGTTACTGCCGGAGCTTTAGAGCCAGGTTGGGCATTCGTCAACCCACTGACTCAGTCGATCCAGGAATATCCGGTCACCATCCAGACCTATAGCATGGTTCAGAAGAGTGGTGAGGGTACGGTCGAGGGCGATGACTCGATCAAAATTCAGAGCAGTGAAGGTCAACAACTCAACCTTGATGTCGTTATCCAATACCAGGTGGTGCGCCAGGAAGCTGGGGCGCTCTATCAGGATTGGGGCGGTGCCGAGATCGGCATTGTGGAAGATCGAGTCGTACGGCAGTATACGCGCTCACAAGTGCCAGTTGTGGCGTCGGGTTACGGCTGGGAGCAGATTACCTCTAGCAAGCGCGGGCAGATTGTCAATGAGATCGCCGCTGTGCTTACAGAAGAGTTTAGCCGCCGCCATCTGACACTTGTTTCGTTTGGTATTCGCGAAGTTCACCTACCAGAATCGTTGCAAAAGGCACTCGATAACAAGATTCAAGCGCAACAGGCTGCTGAACAGCAGAAGTATCAGCTTGACCAGTCGAGGGTGAAAGCCGAACAGGATGTGGCCGAAGCAACTGGCCGTGCAAATGCCCTGAAAGCCACGGCTGAGGGTGATGCTCAGGCTACACTGACACGGGCACGTGCGCAGGCAGAGGCAAACCTAGTACTGGCAAAGAGTCTTACCGATGAGCTGATTCGCTACCAGCAGATTCAGCGCTGGGATGGCAAATTGCCGATCTTCACAGGTGGTGCTACACCGCTGATCAACGCAACAGATATTATCAGCAGTACCGTCCGCTAAATCCGCTCGCGAAATTCACAATAAGGAGCGCCGCCACAATCAGTACGATTGTGGCGGCGTTCTTTGCGTTTCACGTTTGTTATGTTGAATTAGTTCCCTAATACGCTACGCAATTCAAGAATCGCACCCATTGCGCGCTCCGCATTACGTCGCATCAGACCGAATGTCTCCGCAGCAAAATCGCCATCTAATTGGCCCTGCCCAAGCATATCCGCTGCGAGTACTAGTACGGTTAGGCTCTGGACGAGATCCATGAGTGCTTGTGATTGCGGCATCCGTAGCTCGCGTAGTTGATGCAAGGCTTCTTCGGCCTGGCGCGCGCTTGGCTGTAACCATACCCGAATCTGTTGCGCAGCTGGGCCTTGCTCTTGGGTGGTTAGTTCCGCAGCACTGCTCAAGACCGATAGTGAATGCGTTATCTGCCGGAACAGTGACTGTGCTGCTTCGACCTGCTCGTAACTGACAGTTGGAACAATCAGTTGCCGCTGCTCATTCACAGCTACCGCAAGGGCTTGCTTGGGCTGCGCATACGATTGATATGTACTTGAGCGCTCAGTCATTGATAGATCCTCCACAGTCGGCTGGACATCAACTGGCCTGTAGTATGATTACATTCTTTTCATTAAATCGCCGTAGCGACAGTTTCTAAGTATAGGTCAAAGACTGGTTATTCGGCAATCTACCGATAGTCCTAACGTGGAACAGTACCCTCCAACGACCCTATCAGTATGGTACAATCCGCGTTATGCAGCAACAATCCATCAAGCCAAACTATCCAAGATTGAGTTGGATCGAAGCATTGATTTGCTTTTGCGTTGCCCTGATTCCGCGTACTGTAGGCCTCGCCGATTTCCTGACAACCGACGAAGTGTATCACTGGATTGAGCGAACTGTTCGATTTAGTCATTCTACTACAGAGCATCGTTGGGATCAAACAATTTTAACTGGTCACCCTGGTGTGACGACCATGTGGCTTGGCAGTTTGGGTTTATTGCTCGAACAGAGCAGTTCTGCTCTACCAGCAGGAGTGCCAGCGTTACTTGCACATCTTGCTTGGCTGCGATTACCGGGTGCGATTCTGCATGCCCTGATTATTGCACTAGGGTACTTGCTTTTGGTTCGGTGTGTTGGCCAGCGCACAGCTTTGATTGCAGGCATGCTTTGGGCCACGGCGCCATATCTGATAGCACATGGGCGGTTGTTGCATTTAGATGCGAACCTCACCGATTTTGTGACATTGAGTGTCTTGTTGCTGATTGTCTATCAACAGCACCCATCTTGGAAGTTTCTCGTCGGCTCGGCAGCTTGTGCTGGGTTGGCATTGCTGACGAAAGGCCCAGCACTCATTTTGTTGCCATTTGTTGGGTTGGTCTTGTTTGCGCTGTCGCAGGGCGAACGACAGGTAACAGACAGTGGATGGTGGAATGTTGCCAATAGAAATAGGATTATTGCTACCGCTTTTGGTCGGCTTCGCTTAGCGATCATTGCATATATACCCTGGTTAGTATGTGCATTACTGGTTGTCTTTGCACTCTGGCCCGCATTGTGGGTTGTGCCAGGTGCTGCATTCGCTCGTTATGTTGGTGAAATCACCGACAATGGTGGGCGGCCAAATGGCGATGGGCAATTCTTTATGGGTAGCGCAAATGCGGATCCTGGCGTACTGTTCTACCCAATCGCTGATCTCTTTCGCACGACTCCGGCGATGCTATTGGGCTTGGTGTTCGCAGTCTGGTTTGCTATCGGCCGCTTGCGCCATACGTTCGCGGCACTCTGGGCAACACCCAGAGCGCGAGCGCTCCTGACTCTGCTGGCGTTTGTTGCATTCTGGACGCTTATCATGACCCTAGGGCCAAAAAAATTTGATCGCTATGTATTGCCAACCTGGCCTGCACTGATTATTCTAGCGGCAGCTGGGTGGGATGCCCTGCTCGAACGGATTCCGCGAATTTGGATACGCCGTGCCATCCTTAGCCTGGGGTTGGCTACTGAATTAATATTGCTCGGCTGGTTTCATCCATATTACTTAAGTTACTATAGCCCGCTGTTTGGAGGCGGGCAAGTTGCCCAACGAATGTTTCTGATTGGCTGGGGTGAGGGAATGGATCAAGTTGGCGCATTCCTTCGTTCGCGCCCAGATCTCGATTATGGGCCAGTGCTTTCGGCACTTGGGCCAACCTTACAACCCTTTATACCAGTTGATGTTCGTGATGTAAGCGATTATGGCAAGCTACCTGCGAACTATGCGGTTGTCTATTTAGAATCGCTCCAGCGCGCTGCCAACCCTGCGTTATATGCGCAATTACAGACAACCGTGCCGCTGCATGTGATTTCCATCCATGGGATCGATTACGCAACCATCTACCAGTTGCCGCGTCCATTTGCGATTTCAAGTGATGCCCAATTTGGGGATGCGTTGCGGATCCGCGGCTTCACAATCGAACGTACCGCCAACCGTATCATACTGACCCCAGCGTGGGATGTGCGTGCCCAGCCTAACGGCGATTATCGTGTCTTTGTTCATTTGATTGCGCCAGATGGGCAGCGTGTTGCACAGATCGATCTCGCACCAGGTGGTGATAGTGTACCGCTAACCGCTACCTGGCAACCTGGCCAGCAGATCGCTGTGCCGCTCCCACTTGATCTTCCGACTAATTTGCCATCTGGGACGTATCAACTCGTAATTGGAGTCTACGATCCAGCGACGAATATCCGCTTAGCGCTGCGCGGTGGTCAGGCAGCTAATCCAAGCCAAGCTGGCGGTGATGCCCTGCTGGTCGAACAGATTATTGTAAATAACGAGTAGTAGTCGATGGTTGTTAATCTCAAGAGTGTATTAGTGCAATTAGAAAGGAGAGTATATGGGTAAGGGGCGACTCGAAGCCTTTAGTGATGGGGTACTCGCGATCATTATTACGATCATGGTGCTTGAGTTTCATATTCCAGAGGAAGGCAATCTAGCTGCACTGCAACCACTGATCCCAGTATTTCTTAGTTATGTTCTAAGTTTTGTCTATATTGGTATTTACTGGAACAATCATCACCACATGATGCATGCGGTGCATAAAATTGATGGCGCGGTGCTGTGGGCTAATCTACATCTCTTATTCTGGCTATCGCTGATACCATTTGCGACGGCATGGATGAATGACCACGCCGGTGATTCTTGGCCAGTAGCGCTATATGGCACGATCCTATTGTTGGCTGGTTTTGCCTATTCGATTTTGGTACGGGTACTCATTCGCTGCGAGGGCCAGAATCCAAAGCTCGCTGCGGCGATCGGGAGTGATATGAAGGGCAATCTATCCCTGATTCTCTATTTGATTGCCCTTCCATTAGCATTCATTTTCAGACCGCTCTCATTTGTGTTGTATGTGCTGGTTGCGATTATGTGGTTGGTTCCAGATCAGCGTATCGAACGGGTATTGAAAGTGGAGTGAGGTTGATAGCGTATAGGTAGTGCCTTACAGGATTTTCTGTACCTCCGCGCGGGTGGGTGGGGCGCATCCGGCACGTGAGCAGTTGAGTGCGGCAGCGGCGGAAGCGAAACTCAGGGTATCGGCAATAGCTTGGGTACTAAGCGCCAAGAGCGCAGCGCGGCGCAGCGCATCACGCTCGGCCAGGCCTACGAGCATGCCTGCATTGAATGTATCGCCTGCGCCAACGGTATCCACGACTTGTACAGAGAATGCTGGGATGCTAATGGTCTCGCTGCCACGGAGTGCAAGGCCACCCTTACCACCACGCGTCACCACCACGAGTGCCGGGCCAAGCCCATGGATTCGTGCAGCCGCCTGCTCAACTGAAAGACCCGGGTGTAGCCACCCTAAATCGGCAGCACTAATCTTAAAGATATCAACCTTGGCGGCCAGATGATCAATGAGTGCCCGATATTGATTGGCATCGTGTACAAGTGGCGGCCGGATATTTGGATCGAATGAGATCAGTGCTCTTCCACGTGCTTGTTCAACGGCCGCTAACACTGCGGTTGGAGTGGAGCCACGCAGCAGGCTAATCGACCCAACATGGAGCGCGCGTGTTTCTTCAAACATGGCCTCTGGCAAATCCGCCGGTGTCATCAGGGTGTCGGCAGCACCTTCACCATAGAAACTGAACGCTGGTTCACCATCTTCCATTGCTACAAATGCGAGTGTCGTTGTGGCATCTGTATCAAACAAGAAGCGTGTGTCGATACGCTGGCTCTCGGCATAGCTGCGTAGATAGCGGCCAAAGAAATCGCGCGCAACCCGCCCTGAAAAGGCTGTTGGTTGGCCAAGCCGTGCCACTCCCACGGCAACATTCAGCGGGGAGCCACCTGGATGCATCCGAAAACCGGTCGTCTGTCCATCCGCCGTGATTGGCAAGAAATCGATCAAAATCTCGCCCATACAGGTGATCAGGTTTGCCATAGCTACTCCTTGTCATGGCCCATGCAACACGCTCATAACGCACAGCGCATAGCTCAACAACTGCTCTTGCGTTACTGCGTTCTTGCGTTACTGCGCTCTTGTATATTGCATAAGATAACACGATCCCCATCCTGACGCGCAATGGCCTTTGCATCGTAAACAATCTTTGTGAAATTAGCATTTTGCACCACATGTGGGCGAACCTTGTGTTCGACTGCGCTGTTCACGCGGACGTACCACTGCCTGCACCCATCCCACCCCGCAGATGCAAAGATAGATGAAGCATGTTATTCTGTGTGGGCTGCGTTATTGTAACGATGTGATTCGAAGCTGGTTTACATAAGGAATTTGTATGCTCAAATACACCCTCCTTCATCCAGAATTGCTGGCTGCCTTAGGTGGAGCTGGCCATGGAGCGCTGGTGGTCATCGCTGATGGCAATTATCCAGTCGATACACGCGGCTATGTGCACGCAAAACGGGTCTACCTGAATCTTGCCCCAGATATGCTAAAGGCGACCGATGTGTTGCGTGTACTCACCGATGCAATCCCGGTTGAGGCGGCACATGTGATGGTGCCAGATACTGGTACTGAACCAGCCATCTTTGCTGAGTTTCGTGAATTACTGCCAGGCGTTGAGCTACAGAAGATGGGTCGCTTCGATTTTTATGACATGGCGCGTAGCCAGGAAACAGCACTTGTGATCGCGACAGGTGAACGGCGGATCTATGCCAATATCATCCTCACGATTGGCGTTGTGCCGCCTGAGTAGCAAGCACGAGCAGAAGAACCAAGAACTACAGAACCGCAGAACCGCAGAACCGCAGAACAAGAACCAAGAACCAAAGAACCAAGAACCAAGAACCAAGAACCAAAGAACCAAAGAACCAAAGAACCACTCCAGCGCTTCAATGCTTCAATGCTCCAACGCTCTTGCGCTCTTGCGCTTTGCGCTTTGCGCTCTTGCGCTCTTGCGCTTTGCGCTTTGCGCTTTGCGCTCTTGCGCTCTTGCGTTCAGAATCGCTACCGTCCAACCCTGCGGATCGCCAGCGGTACAAGTGTACCAGCTTGCATATAACCCTCAATTTGCACTTGGCCATAGCGCACAGCACCATTCGAAGTCATCTGTAATGTAGCCTCAAGCCCTGGATCCCGGGTGATATACCGTAGCTTGAGGCTCACAGCTCCAGGCTGTGGCACCCCACCCTGGCCAATTGTGTCAACCAATACTGAAGAGCCACTGCTAAGGAGAATCCAGCCCACAATACGCACGACGCGTTGGTTATAGAAGCCAGTGTTTTCGCGTAACGCAACAATAGTTGTTTCTGTTGGGTTCACGACATGTACCTGAATATTGCGTAACTGGCGTGAATAGACCGCAGCTGGCCCATACCCTTCAGCAGTATCTAGTGTTCCGGTAGCCAGTACAACACCATACCGAACGCCTCCGGTTGTGGCAAGTGCACCTTCAATAGCTAGGGTAGATCCATCTCCACACCAGATCTGTTCGGCTAGTGCGCCAAGCGCAACTGGCGTAGCTGCACTAAATCCAGCGGCTGGTGCCAGAATAGCACCTTCCGTTGTGATTAGCAGATACCCAAGTGTGGATACATTGCCTTGGACTGGTAGAGCTTCCAGTTGTGTAAATGTTAGTGCAGTTGGTACGGGTAGCGCCGGTGGTGTTGCTGCTATTGGTGTGGCACAGCTTGTAAGAAGAATAGCTACGACCAGGAAATAAGGGCACAACGAGGGATGGAGATTTGAAAAGCGCAAAGCGCAAAACGCAAAACGCAAAACATTCAATGCTTCAACATACCAGTATAGATACACAGGATATCGCCCTGTCACTGCTTGAATATTGCGATGCTCCAATGCTCCAATGCTCCAATGCTCCGCCGGGGTACGCTTTGGATCTAGCACCCGGCTCCAACACTCTGTGCTCTCCCTGCATTCTACCACGCCATGATCGGGTACAATTCATACCATGAGCTATGAACCAACCAACCCCCTAATTGTCCAAGGCGATCGAACACTCTTACTGGAAGCGCAGAATCCGCTTGCGGCAGAGGTTCGTGATGCGATCGCGCCGTTTGCGGAGCTTGAGAAAAGCCCCGAGTATATTCATACTTACCGTATTACCCCGCTCTCGCTATGGAGCGCTGCGGCAGCTGGGTTACGGCCAGCAGAGATTATTGAGCGCCTGAAACGCTATGCAAAATATGCTGTTCCCGCCAATGTACTGACTGATATAACCGAATTGGCAGGGCGCTGGGGACGGTTGAAACTTGTTCCAGTTGATGGCGAAATCCATCTGGTAGCCGATGATCGGGCACTGCTGATCGAGCTTGCCCGCCGCCCTGAGATTGGCAAATTGCTAGCAGGGCCGCGTGGAGAGCGCAGCTTTTCCATCACTCCAGTCAATCGCGGTATTCTGAAGCAAGCACTCGTTCAGGCTGGCTGGCCCGCAGAAGATCTGGCTGGCTATGTTGAGGGTGAGGCATTTGCGATTATGATGCGGGAGGATGTGTTCGATGTGCGCGATTACCAACGCGAAGCGGCTGATGCATTTTATGCAGGCGGAGATGTTCGCGGTGGTTCGGGTGTGATCGTCCTGCCACCTGGATCAGGAAAAACGATTGTTGGAATCGTTGCAATGACACTGGTTGGGCAATCAACACTCATTCTAACCACAAATCGTACTTCGGTGAACCAGTGGCAGCGGGAGCTACTAGCGAAAACATATATTCGGCAGGATCAAATTGCAGAGTACACCGGTGGTGCCAAAGAGATTGGCCCGGTCACTGTTGCGACCTACCAAATGATGACCTATCGCCCCGAGAAAGGCGCAGAACTTCCACATATGGCACTCTTTAACCAACGTGAGTGGGGACTGATTATTTACGATGAAGTTCACTTATTGCCAGCACCAGTGTTTCGTGCAACTGCCGAGATTCAAGCGCGGCGACGAATCGGCCTCACAGCGACACTTATTCGCGAGGATGGCCGTGAGAGTGATGTATTTGCCCTTATTGGGCCAAAAAAGTACGATACCCCTTGGCGTGATCTAGAACGGCGCGGCTGGATCGCAGAAGCGGCCTGTACCGAGGTGCGCGTCAATCTGCCCGACGATATTCGTATGGAATATGCAATTGCGGAACAGCGTGAACAGCACCGCATTGCAGCAGAAAACCCACGCAAGTTGAAACTAACGCATGCAATCTTGAATAAGCATCCTGGTGCGCCAACATTGGTGATTGGCCAGTATATCAAGCAACTTGAATATATTGCCGATAACCTGGGTGCCCCACTGATCACTGGCAAAACCCCACAGCGCGAGCGTGAGAAGCTGTTCAACGCATTCCGCAATGGTGATGTTGAGTTGCTGATCCTCTCGAAGGTGGGGAACTTTGCGCTTGATCTTCCCGATGCCGAATTACTTGTTCAAGTTTCGGGTACTTTTGGCTCACGCCAGGAAGAAGCCCAACGATTGGGCCGTATTTTGCGCCCTAAACCCGATGGCCGCCGTGCACACTTCTACTCGCTCGTTACGCGCGATACGGTTGAACTCGATATGGCCCATCATCGCCAGCTATTCCTTGCTGAGCAGGGCTATACCTATCGGATTCTGGATGCTTCAGAGGTTGAGAACAAGGATGTGTAACGATGAACATGCCGATCACTCTCGAAGGGTTTGAAGGACAGACAATCGAGTTACAACCTGCCATGCTTGAGCCTCATCAGGATGCTTATGGCCAGATCTACACGGCGCTGCTTGAAGGGCGTAAAGCCCAGGAGATCATGGAGCGCGATGATGGCCTGATCTATAGTGGCGATCCCGCCGATTATTTTGCGCCCTTTCGGCGTTGGCCAGCCGCTGAACGAAAGGCGATGCGTTCGGTTCGTGGGCGAGTTCTTGATGTGGGCTGCGGCGCTGGCCGGGTGAGTTTGCATCTTCAAGAGCGCGGCCATGAGATTGTAGCGATTGATGAATCGCCGCTCGCTGTTCAGGTTGCCGCCGCGCGCGGTGTGCGCCAGACGCGGGTCTGTTCACTTGGCGCTCTGGATAGTTCGCTTGGAGTGTTTGATACTATTCTCCTCTTGCGTAATAATTTTGGTTTGGTTGGTAATGAAGGCAATGCCGCAGCGCTTCTTCAGCGCCTAGCGGCACTTACAAGCCAGCACGGTAGAATTATTACGGATAGCGTTGATCCTGAGCGCATTGAAGATCCGATCTTTCGTGAATATCAACTGGCTGGCAATTCGCCTGTTCGCCCGCGCGCGCAGCGCTATCGTGTACGCTGGCAGAAGTACGCAACACCCTGGTTCTACTATCTGATGTTTGCTCCGGCTGAGCTGGAACAGTTGATCGCTCCGACCAATTGGCGTGTGGCACGCTTCATTGATGATGGCACACCACGCTACCTGGCCGTGCTAGAAAAGCGGTCTTAACATCAGCCATGATCACCATCACTCCCTTTGCCTGGGAAGATTGGCATGCACTGTGGATCATCCGTCTCGCACAACTGGCAGAGGATGGGATTTCTATTGATCCTGCGACGATACCCGCACAGCCGAATCTGGAGGAGCTCGCCATGCTTGTCACAACCCGCCGTGCCACTCCCAGCGACGCTACTGCGATTCTTGCGCTTAACCAGGCCTTCGATGATGTTCGGGCGACAGTTGAGCATATTGCAGAGCATATTGCATTACGTGCTCAGTATGAAACGCCATTTGTTGCAGAGATCGCTGGCCAAGTGGTTGGCCTGGCATGTCTACGCTTGATACCCTGCCTCTGTGATCCAATTCCTTCTGCGGAGCTGACCGAACTGATTGTGCATCCTCACTACCGTCGTAATGGAGTTGGCCGTGCACTTGTGGATCGAATCGCAGAAGAGGCCCGTATACAAGGTGCCACATCACTGGTACTTATGACCGCTTGGCGTAATACACAGGCACACGCCTTCTACCATGCGATAGGCTTTCGCCTCTACACGATCATGATGCAACGACGATTGTTGCCAGAGTGACAGAGTGACCAGGAGACCTTAACGCCGGGTACCCTTTGGGTGACGCAAAGATGCAAAGGCGCTAGAGAACAAAAGAGCCTGCAATTGGGTTCTGCTCCAACGCTCTAATGCTCCAATGCTCTTGCGTTCTGCGCTCTTGCGTTATTGCGCTTATGCTACCCGCGTTCTGCGATCAGGGCAAGGAGTGTTTGGCGGAGGCTGGCGAGACGCATATCCATGTTTTCGGGTCGAAGAAAGAGATCGGCATGGAGACCACCCGCATCGCGCCGTAGTTGGGCAATTGGGTCACGCAGTGTATTTGGGGTGCGTGTGTAGGCCAATGCAAGCGAGTCGTCGGTCGCGATCAGCATCTGTCCAGCGCGTTCCATATCATTGACGCGTAATGCGCTTTCGGCATCTGCAATCTGGTTGATCGCACGCGAAAGATAGATCGCCGTCCAAATTCGATCATCCTCGGCACGGAGATCGAGCACTTCCTGGCGCGTAATGCCACTTGCGGGAATTGGCGCTGTTGGCAGCGGTAGTGCTGTTGGCGCAATCGTTGGGGCTGGGGATGGTGTTGCAATTGGGATGGTTGGTGCCGGAGCGGGTGTGGTATTCGGCTGTGGCATTGCTGCCTGGATCGCCAGACTCAATCCTATCGCCACCGCTGCTGTCAGCACATGCGGCAATATGCCACGCAGCCACTTCTGGCGTGTTGTCACGCTGACCTGCGGCGTGGTTGGTGCCTGGTTATCAGGTGTGTCGGCCATAGCAGTGATGGAAGAGCGACAAGGAAACAAGTAGATCTCGATTTATGGCTCCTAGCCACTCATGATGATCTCCAGATTTCCTTGCCTATCTGCCGATCTCCGTGCTTATTTTTCGATCTGGGCTGTCAACAGAATCGCTTCAGCAACTTCGCGCATTGAGCGGCGCGTATTCATCGAGAGTTGCTGAATCTTACGGAAGGCTTCCTGTTCCTTGAGCCCTTGGGTGTCCATAAGCACACCCTTTGCTCGTTCGACCAGTTTGCGCGTCTCTAGCGATTCCTTTAGATCGGTGATTTCGCGCTCAATCTCACGGTATTCTGCGAATCGACCAAGTGCAATTTCGATTGCGGGTAGCAATTCTGCATCACGGAAGGGCTTGACGATATAACTAACAACTCCTGCCTCACGGGCGCGATCAACCAACTCACGATCAGAGTAGGCCGTCAGGAGTAGTACCGGGGCAATTTTTTCCTCGGTGAGTACTTTTGCAGCCTGGATGCCATCCAGTTTTGGCATCTTGATATCCATCACCACGAGATCTGGGCGAAGCTCGCGCGCCAAATTGATCACGCTCACCCCATCGCCAGCCTCACCAACCACGAGGTATCCCAGGCCAACGAGCGTCTCTTTTAAGTTCATCCGAATGAGGGATTCATCATCGGCAATGACAAGCCTTAGTTGCTGGGCCATTGGTTTCCTCCTCCACAACGCCGTACAGCGCACCGCCCGCACAGCAAACATGATTCAAGAATGCTGCTCGGCGTTGAGCAAATCCCAAGCATTGGGTGGTGCCTGATAGTATGCAGTATAGCACGTGCGCAAAACCATGGTCAAGACAGGTTATGCGCCATACCTAGCACCTCACGCACAATCGCCTCTGCTACATCATTGCGAACGACAGCACTCCCCACACCAGTTGGCAGTACCCAACGTACCTTGCCAGAAGCAACCTTCTTGTCGCGTAGAGTTAGCGTCAGAATGTGCTCGGTACTTATCGAAGCTGACCGAACGGTAGGCAGTCCATATGCTTGGAGTAGGGCCTTCTGGCGTGCAACAAAAGCTGAATCAACCATCCCAAGTTGCTCAGCCATGCAGGCTTCCAAATGCATTCCAATCGCTATTGCCTCGCCGTGTAATAATTCACCATAGCCTGCGGCAGCCTCGATAGCGTGGCCTAATGTATGCCCATAATTCAAGAGCATTCGCTCGCCGGTTTCGCGCTCATCCACATTCACGATATCGACCTTCACTTTGGCCGCGCGCCGAATGATCGCTGCAAAATTGCCTGCAAATGCATGCCCGCCCGCCGATTCTAAGGCTTCAAATAGCCCAGCATCGCGAATAACCCCATGCTTGATAACTTCTGCCCAACCAGAGCGCAGCTCGCGAGGTGGCAGGCTGGCCAATGTATCGGTGTCACTCAACACCAAGCGCGGCTGATGAAACGCGCCGATCAGATTCTTTCCCAATGCGTGGTTTACACCAGTTTTGCCGCCAATTGCACTATCCACCATGGCTAAGAGTGTCGTTGGTAGTTGGATGAAGGCGATCCCACGCAAAATCGTTGCAGCGACAAACCCAGCCAGATCACCCGCAACCCCGCCACCAAGTGCGATGACCGTGTCACGGCGCTCCACGGCACCAGCAATCATCCAACTATAGATCTGCATCGCCACACTCAGATCCTTGCTGCTCTCACCAGATGGTATCGCAAATAACTCAACCTTACGGCCAGCAATCGCCAGTTGTTCTACAAGTGGTTGCGCATAGAGTTGCTCAACTGCTGCATCACAAATCAGCCAGAGCTTACCCTGCAGCCCTAATTCCTGCAATGCGGCTGGTAATTGCACTAGTACTCCGGGTTCAACAAGCACTGGGTAACTGCCACCTGGAGTGCGTATGTGGAGAGCGGAATCGATTGACATAACGAACCTCGTTTGAACAGAAATCATTGAACCGTGGAGACAAGGAGACAAGGAGACAAGGTAATACTCCAATGCTCCAATGCTCCAATGCTCTACCCTTCCATCGCTCTGCGCTCTGCGCTTTACTGCTTCCCACGCACCCAGCTGACTCCTGCGTCCACCACCCATGGGAAAAGCCGATCGAGTGCAATGAATGCCTGATAGTACCATGGCACAATCACTTCGCGGCGTGGTTTGTGGATCGCACTCACAATAGCTTGTGCGACAAGATCGGGTGAGGCTTTGGGAATACCACGCATCTTGGCAGTCATGGCGGTTTTGATAAAGCCAGGCGCAATCAAAGTAACCCCAATACCATAACGGCGGGTTTCACGGCGTAGTGATTGGGAAAACCCACGTAGGCCAAATTTACTGGTGCCATAGAGTGTTGATCCTGGGAGTGGCACTTGCCCAGCAACTGAGCCGACCATGATGATCGCGCCAGATCTACGCTCAATCATGTGGGGCAGTAATCGACGGGTGAGTATTATTGGGGCATGCAGGTTAACTATCAGTAGCTCGGCGATTTGTGATTCATCATTCTCGACAAGTGATTGCCCTGAGCCACCCATGCCTGCGTTATTCACCAGCACATCAATATGCCCAAATTGAGCTAAGGCAGTATCGGCAAGGTGGCGTACTTGATCCAGTTGCTGCATATCAGTTGGTATGGCTATTGCGGATATACCGATCTGTGTGAGTTCCCCAACCAATGCTTCAAGTGCTTTGGCTGAACGTGCAGCTAGGACGAGATTATAACCGCGCTGTGCCAATGCATGTGCTGTCGCTGCGCCAATCCCACGCGATGCCCCAGTGATCAGTGCGACTGGGCGGGTTTTAGGGTTTTGGGTCATGGGTTACTCGCCACTCGCCAGATCGGTTCCTTCCAAGTGTGCAGCATCGTTCAGGCGTAGGAGCCGCCAACCATTCGCGCCATAGCGCAATTCGGTGAACGAGCCATTGTCGAGCCACATGCGCCCAAAGTAGATCAAATCGAGCCCGATCACATGGCATAAAACGGCGCGGATCGTACCGCCATGCGAAACGATCAGGATGGTCTCGTTTTGGGTGTGTTTCTCGTGGATCTGGTTCAGTGAACCCAGCGCCCGCTGCTGTAATTGGGCATATGATTCGCCGCCGATGCGCACCGTGCGTGCTGGATCACGATCATACTCGCGCATATGGTCGGGAAAGCGCCGGTAGAGTTCCTCGGGTGTATGCCCTTCCCACTCGCCAACATTGATCTCGCGTAGCTCAGGCATGATCTGTGGTTGCAGACCAAGTGGTGCAGCGACAATTGCGGCTGTCTCAGCGGCTCGTTCCAGATCGCTTGTGTAGATCGCGACAGGATTGGCCTGTGCTAAGCGTGCTGCAGCCGCACGCGCCTGTGCCCTGCCACGCTCATTGAGTGGAATATTTGCATGCCCTTGGTAGCGCAAAGAGGCATTCCATTCGGTCTCGCCATGTCGTATAAAGATCAATCGCATTGCTCGTGGTTCTCCTGTTTATTGATCTAGCCCGTAAGACCCACCAGCTTTAGACGCCCAAAGGGTACCCGGATATAAGGGCTTCACTCGCTTTAGCCGCTTTAGTCGTTCATTTTGCATCTAACATTCCCTTTATATGGCGTCCTAATGCGGCCATCAACATTCTCGCTCGTGGACTGGAACACCTGCGTCGGTAGTCCAATGAGTGTGGGGTTGCACACTCTGAGGCCCAGGTGCCTTGGCCCTGGGAGCAATCACCCCTCGTTACGCACTCGCCGTGTCCAATGTGCGAGTGCTGCAATAAGCTCACCAAGCTGCTTACGGGTTGCTTCGTCGGTGAGGTTGCCTTCTTTATCAAACTTTTCCGAGGGCATAGGAACCATCAGTTCTGGTTTATTCAATGTAAGCGAGTTTGTTTCAACCAATACTTGGCGGAGGTGGAGTTGTGAGCGGACTGTGCCATAGCGCCCACCTGCGCCTATAATCGCAATTGGTTTGCCACTCAACGAAGAGTCGGTCCGTGGGCGGGAAGCCCAATCGATTGCATTCTTCAGAACCGCAGTGAAGGAGTAGTTGTACTCTGGTGTTGCAAGCAATAGCGCGTCAGCAAGCTTCAGCCGATCCTTAAATTCGCGAACTGGTTGCGGTAAATCGCTCTCAATATCCTGGTTGTAGAACGGCAGTGGTGCTAGATCAAAGATCTCGAAGGTAACATCCTCTGGCAATACTGTCGCCGCCGCACGCAACAGCGCCGTGTTGAATGACATACGGCGCAGGCTGCCAGAGATTCCAAGTATGTGGAGTATCATAGGTTATTCCTTTTCATTGCTTCATTGCTTCATTGCTCCGATGCTTAGCCTAATATTCCGCGCACATATGCAATTTCATCTTGGTTGATCGTATGGCCCATGCCGGGGTAGATACGTGTTTCGACCTCGCCGCCAATACGTTTTAGCACTTCGGCTGCGCCTAACACAAGCGGTAGTGGGATGTGTGCATCAATATCGCTGCAACCAAGGAACACCGGTGTATCAGCCAATGATCCTGGATAGTCGCGCACAGTATCATCGGGGCCAATCAGCCCACCAGAGAGGCCAATTACTCCAGCATAGCGGCGAGCGTTGCGCGCGGCGTATTCTAGTGTTAAGCATGCACCTTGCGAGAACCCAAGTAATACGATCCGCTCGTGGGGAATCCCCGCTTGAACGACATGATCAATAAGCGTTGCAATGCGTGCCAATGCTGAACTTAACCAGGGTTCATTTGATTCAAGTGGAGCAATGAAACGTTGCGGATACCAGGTATTGTTGGCAGCCTGCGGCGCAAGATACGCTATATCTGGTCGATTAAATTCTTGTGATAGGCCCAAAATATCTTCAGCCGATGCGCCGCGACCATGGATCATGATCATGGCCATGGGTGCGGATTCAAGAGCGGCACCAGCATGAAGGATTGGCTGCGTAGCGTGTGGGTCATTTTGGTTCATTGGAGGAAAGTCTTTCTGGTAACATTTTTATATTCACCACAGAGGCACAGAGATAGGAAAGAAATAATCTCGACCTCTGTGTCTCTGTGTCTCTGTGGTGAAAAATCACGGGCGTTCCCACGGTGGAACACTCAACGGCGTGAGAGTTTGTTGAATCCCTGCGCGATGCTCTTCCATCCAGGGTGGTAGCTTGAGGCTTCCCCCTAAGCGTTCAACCGGCTCATCGATAGCAAACCCTGGCCCAGCTGTAGCAATTTCGACAATATGGCCGTCGGGATCGTTTGTGTAGATACTCTTGAAGTAGATCCGATCCATCACAGGCGAAACCCGTAACCCGGCACTAAGCAGCTTTTCGCGAAATTCCAGTTGGATTGTTTCATCTGCAACTGCTAGTGCAAAGTGGTGTGTTTGGCCAGTACCCATGCGCGCACGCCGCACTTTGGCTGGGTCACGTTCAAAGTAGGTGATCAGTGAACCAGGCTTGCCCTCACCAACACCCCAATACCAATGTGCTGAGGTTGGATCATCGAAATTGCTTGTCATTTTCACACGCCGCATGCCAAGCAGGTCACCAAAGAATGCTTGGGTACGGCCAACATTGCTCCCAATCGCAGTAATATGATGCATGCCATTTAGTAGCGCCATGTTTGCGGTGATCTGTGGCACTGGCTCAGGCCAGGTTGTTGTAGTGATACGAGCCTCATCGCGATTATTCACCATCATGTCTGCGGGTGGTGCACGAAATTCGGTGCCAATCGCATCGGCTGCCTCATCAACCGCCCAACCAGGGCCATTGGTGGCGATCTCGACAATCACCCCATCGGGATCGCGGAAGTAGATCGATGTGAAATAGTGTCGATCAAGTGGCCCATCAACAGAGACCCCAAGATCCGTTAGGCGGCGCTTCCACTTGAGTAGCCCATCGTAGTTCTGAACCTGCATGGCGAAATGGTGCGTTCCACCAATACCCCACTGCCCTCTAGGTGCGCCAGGCCACGCAAAAAAGGTGATCGCACTGCCTGGGCTACCCGTTTCGTTACCAAAATACAGGTGATAGCTGCCAGGATCATCAAAATTCACCGTCTGCTTTACCATACGTTGCCCAAGAACACGAGTATAGAAATCGATAGTGCGCTGGGGATCTGAGCAGATTAATGTTATGTGATGAATGCCAAGAATAGTCATAAACGCCTCCTCAAGTACGATTGCGAGTACTATAGTTGCTTGGCGTGAACAGGAGCGTTAACGGCAGCGTTGGAGCCGGGTACCCTCGGGTGTAGCGCAAAAGCGCAGAACGCAGAGCATTGGAGCATTGAAGCATTGAAGCATTGAAGCATTGAAGCATTGAAGCAGAATTCTATTGCAGGCTCTTTAATTCCTTTGTCTCTAGCGCCTTTGCATCTTTGCACCTTTGCGTTAAGGTCTCCGTATCACCTTGTCTCCGTGTCTCCGTGTTGTATGGCTTATTCCGCTAATCGAAGCCATTCCTCACCCTTGGCGGAGCGCTCTGCACTCCAACCGGTGCCGGATTCGCCCTTGATTTGCCACCAGGTATAGCCATCAGCTTCCGTTGGCCCATCGAGGATTGTGACACGTTCGCCCTCATGGAAATTTGCTACTACACGTGCGTTAGTGGTGGGATCGCGGCGTGCACGTAACCCAGCAGTGGTAACGATCGCAGTGCTGCCCTTCTGCAATGTAGGAATGACCGTTGCTGTTGGGGTTGGCCGTGGAGTTGCGCTTGGAAAGACCGGTGTGCGAGTTGGTGGTTGTGTCGCTGTTGGCTCAACTGCCACGCTTGTGGGTGGTGGCGGTTCAATTGGTGTTGGTTGAAACTGCTGCCAGCCAATGTACCCAATTGCAACTATCAGAATAATACCAAGCGACCAACGCAACAGATGCGGGCGCGAGCTCATCTGCACACCAGGGCGTAACAATCGCCGCCGCATCTGATCATAGCCGCGTCGATAGGGGAAATAATGCCGGTAATAGAACGCATTCAGCGTATCCGCCTCAGCGTCTGCCTGGCCACGCTGAAACATCTCTTCGGTGTCCACAGAATACCTCAGGGGAATAGATTCAGATCAGGCAGAACCAAATTGGAAGATCAGCACCTAAGGCAACACAAGATCCGTTCGACCCATTTCGCGTAGAATTCGCGGGTACATTTCATACATTGGCTCGACGGCGGGGAGTAGCTTGAGGATCTTTGGGATCGGGCCCTTAGCGACAATTTGGCGCCTGGCGAGTGCGGCCATTAGGTTCACTTTTCCATGCCAGAATTGATGCGCTACATCGGCCTTCATACTCATTTCAATATCGGCCTTCAATGGCACTTCGCCCCATAGAACATCGAAATATGCACCCGGTTGGGTTGGCTTTGTTGAGGCATTAATTGTTACGATCGCTAGTGGATCATCATAGCGAAACTGAATCACAAGGTTAGATTCCTTGATTTTTGGCGCAATCCGTGCATCACACTTGGCATCGTCATACAGCCTGCTGATGTATGTGTGCAGTTCATCGTAATTCTTGAAGACCGCCATTGGTCAACTCCTTATCCGGAAGGTTGGGTAATGTAGCGCGTAGTATATCATGCCTCTACCTCCCCTGTTGTCACAATCTGCACCTGCCCGGTAGTGTCACGGATGCGTAATGCACCGCCTGGCTCGACGCCCTCAGCCACTCCTTCTACTGTTCGATCAGGAAGCCGTACCACTACAGGCTGCCCAAGAGTTACCAGGCGATTGCGCCATGTCGTAAACAGCAGTGTGGCACCATCCGCGCCAAGGGCTGCATCCCAGGCGGTCACACGTCTAAGTAAGGCCTGTAATAGCTCCACACGCCCAACATGCTGAGCACGATGAGATGCCTCAGCAAGGCTGGTTGCATAGTGCCCAAGATCGCGGCCATCAACTACACCGCTGGGGTGCCAGGAAATATTGACGCCAAACCCAAGCACGACCCAAGCAACCATGCCCTCACGAATATCAACTTCAGCGAGGATACCGGCGGTCTTGCGATACTGCCCATCTGGCCCACTCAGTAGCACATCATTTGGCCATTTGAGAGCCGCCTGGATCGGCAATAGCTCCTCAATTGCCTCGCAGAGCGACACAGCGGCCAGCATTGTTAGTAGGTAGGCTTGGTCGGCGGGGAGGCGAGCGCGTTGCGGGTTGGGTGCAGCGGGATCACGGGCTTCAGTCCGTTCGCTGCCCTCGACCTCTGGCCGCAGCAGTAGCGAAACCAATAGGCTGGATCCAGGTGGAGCGATCCAACTGCGCCCCATGCGTCCACGCCCACTGGTTTGCTGATCAGCAATAATTGCCAGCCCACCGGATTCGCCATTCCGTGCATGCGCCTTTGCCAGATCATTCGTCGATCCAACTGATTCGTGCCATTCGATTCGCCATTCCGGTGTCATATCAGATTCAGTCTTCATAATGGAGAGTGTAGCATACGGAGCGATGGAGCGATGGAGCGATGGAGCGATGGAGCGCAAGAGCGCAGAGCGCAGAACAATGAAGCGATGAAGCGCAGGGTGTTGGAACATTGGAATGGTTCTTGGTTCTTGGTTCTCTGGTTCTGCGGTTCTGCGGTTCTGCGGTTCTGCGGTTCTGCGATGTGTTTAGGTACTTTCGACAGTTTCTACTGTTTTTATTGACGAACCGCTTCATATTCGGTATACTAGGCTTAGTATGTATACAGGAGAAGTCGATGACAGCGATGGCGTATGCGCCTGAATCGCCGCCAAGCAGAATCCTCGCACACTTGCAACGCCATGGTGAGGCGACTATCCGTGAGCTTGAGGATTTGCTTGAAATTACCACGACAGCGGTACGTGAACATTTAACGCACCTTGAAGCGCGTGGAATGGTTGGTACGCGGCTGGTGCGGCAGGGCCCTGGCCGCCCGAAGCTTGTCTATTCGTTGCGGCCGCGTGCCCATGAAATATTTCCAAAGGAATATGGTAAACTCGTGATCATGCTGTTGCGCGAATTGGCAAGCCACCAGGATGCACAGCAGCTTCAGGTATTATTGGGCGCCGTTGGCACACAGATGGCAAAGGAATATCAGGCGCGGATCGGTGATGGAGCTATTGAGGAGCGCCTGAAGCGGCTCTATGCTGAAATCGCAGAGCGGGGCATCCCGATTGATATGCAGCCACAGATCGGCGCTGCGGAAACGCATATGCAGCTATATGCCTGCCCATACCACGATGTTGCACGGGAACACCCGGCCATTTGTGAGATGGAACGTGGTATGTTCGAGCAAGTGCTTGGCAAGCGTATTCATCTTGAGGGCACGATTCGCGAAGGTAAACGTAATTGTTGTTTTGTAGTCGATCACACGAATACAACAGTGTAACATTTTGAATGAGGAGCGCATGAGCAACGAGTTGGTTATTAAGGATCTTCACGCAAATATTGAGGACAAACAAATCCTCCGTGGGGTCAATCTTACGGTCAAGCCTGGCACTATTCATGCCATCATGGGGCCGAATGGTAGCGGCAAAAGCACCCTTTCGAACACATTGATGGGTCATCCTAGTTATACCATTACCGCTGGTGAGGCGTGGTATGCGGGCCAGAATATTCTCGAACTAGAGCCAGATGAGCGCTCGAAACTTGGTCTCTTCTTGGCATTTCAATATCCAGTTGCGATCCCCGGTGTCACCGTTGCAAACTTCCTGCGATCGGCAATCAATGCCCATCGTTCCGAAGAAGGCAAAGATTCGAAGCAGACAGCGATTCCCATGGCGCAATTCCGCAAGGCTATTCGTGAGCAAATGGCTGCGCTTGAAATCGATGAGGCCTTTGCACGGCGCTACCTCAATGAGGGCTTTTCGGGTGGTGAGAAGAAGCGTATCGAAATCTTACAGATGTCCATGCTGAAGCCAAGCTTGGCAATTATGGATGAGACTGACTCAGGGTTGGATATCGATGCACTGCGCGTTGTTTCCGAAGGGGTGAATGTGTTGGCACAGCAGAACCCTGAGATGGGCGTGTTGGTCATCACTCACTACCAGCGCCTATTGAACTATATTAAGCCAGATGTTGTCTCAGTCATGATGGATGGGCGAATCGTACGCTCGGGTGGCCCAGAATTAGCACTAGAACTAGAAGAAAAGGGCTACGACTGGATCCGGGAGGAAGTCGGGAGTGTGTAGCACGCCATGTGCGATGTGCAGCGCGTAGTCTATCGTACTACGCCAGCTGTGCAATCTGCGCAACGTGATGCATGTCCGTAATGTTATGACAACACTAACAAATACTCTATCCCTCGCCGAACTAAGCGAGGCCAATATCAGTGAACAGGCGCGCGCTGCTCATGAACCAGCCTGGATGGTCGAACGGCGTGTCGCAGCCTGGCAAGCCTATGCCGTCGCAGAAGCACCGTTCTGGCGTAGAACCGATCTCACCAAGCTTGATCTTACCGTTCCGGTTGCCTTGGCTGCGCCACAATCCACGCAACTTGTATGGGATGCGGCTCTGGCTGCACAAGGTGTCATTTTCATGCCACTTGCCCAGGCGCTTATTGAACATACTGAGTTAGTCGAGCAGTATTTTGCTAAAGCTGTGGCAGGGGATACCCATAAATATCGGCTGCTGCATAGTGCAATCTGGCAAGATGGCGCATTTTTGTATGTTCCTAAAAATGTAACAATTGAAGCGCCACTGCGTGCGATCTTCAATGTGGCCGAGGG
>JANLSE010000686.1:0-3364 GCA_031362265.1 Roseiflexaceae bacterium | reverse complement strand
TAGAGAGCATGTAACTCCTGTAGCGGCTGGCTGTCAAGTGCTCCACGATCTGCGTACGCCGCTGCGCGCAATCAACAGCTTCACGGGTATCCTGCTTGAAACTACACCACCGGCTTGTCGATGAGGCCAAGTACTACTTTAACTAGTACGCCAAATACCCAGCCCGAAGAGAGACGCAGGGATACATCACACTCGTCTTACTCCTGAAGGATCGCCCAATTGATACTATCTATAGCGACGGTTTGATCGATTGAACACAATACCCTACCAACACGAATTGGCGAACAGTTGATTGCCGCTGGGGTTCCGCGTGATCAAATTGTACTTGGCTTTCAACCACAAGCACTGCGGTTTTTGACGGATTTTGCTGCTGCATAAGGGCAGGCGCAAAATACTAAATCTTGCGCCTTTGCGTTATAAAACCGGCTTTGTCCACAGCGAAAACAAGAGACGCAAAGCCACTACGTTCGCAAGGGAGCGAACTTTTTGTACTTTGCGTCTTTGCGCCTTTGCGTTAGAATCTCCCGGCCTTTACCTTCATCTATAACTTTGCGCCCTTGCGCCTTTGCGTTCTAAAACCGGCTTTGTCCTACGCCGCCCGTACTGCCGCTCCAGCCTGGCGTGCCCGATCACGCACCTGCTCACCAACCGCGATCCAGCCCTCAACCGTCACCGGCCGCGGAGCACGACTCTCCAGGAAGCGTTGTACTGCACCCCAGGTTGTGCCACCAACCGTCTCGGCATAGCGTGCAAAGAAACGCTGCTCGGCCTCGCTGGCATCGCGTGGTAGCGGCGCTGGGGCGTTCCCGGCAACCTGATGTGGCACACCACTACGCGCAGTATTCGCTTCCGACACTGCCCGGCTCTGCATTTCTGCGGTTCTTGGTTCTTGGTTCCCTTCGACTGCGCTCAAGGCTGGCTTGGTTCTTGGTTCACTCGGAGGGTATCCGGTTCCGTTGTTGGCCCTGAGGGCACCCCGTTCCGCGGTTCCGCTGTCCTCCTGCTCCAACTCTTCTGGCTCTTCCGCAATGCGGCGCATCGGTGTGACGCGCGCCTTCGAGGCTTTCTCGCCTTCGGGTACTAAATCTGGGTAGAGCGTGGCAAGCTGCGCCGGGTAGCGCCTGTTCAGCTTAAGATGTGCTGGCCGTGGCGGCTTGATAATTGGCATGATTGAGCGCTCATCACCTTCACGCTCGACTAACAAGATCGCATCGGCCTCATAGGCGATCTGGTCATCCGCCAATACGCGCAGCCCATCATCATGTAAACCAGAGTCATCGGCATGATACTTACGCCCAAGATGGCCAATGATCAGCACATGAAACCCAGCCTGCTTCAGTTCTGTCAGTGCAGTGTAGACCGACTGCATATTACGATTCACCGAGGCATGTTCATCGAAGCCGATCCCGGTCTTCCGATCGGTTTCTGCCCCAGCCCGCCGCTGTGCATGGGCACGCATGGCCTGAAAGACTTTCGAGATCGAGTCGAGCAGAACCGTGTCGCCAGGTTTGCCCACCTTACGGATCTCATCCATTGCTGCAAGTAGTGCCTTTAGCGAGACAGATTGCAATACCTGGATACGCCGGTGAATACCAGGCTTACCCGCTAGGTTCTGCGCGGCACCCTCGGTATCCAGCACCCACAATGAGCCAGTTCTACGTGAACTGGCTGCCAGATGCGATTTGCCCGCACCGGCCTGGCCTGTCAGAATATACAAGCTGCCAGTCTGTAACTCATCCAACCGCTGAAACATACGTTCCTCCTTGTACTGCCACGCGCCGCCATTAGTCGTCCCATCTGTAGTGGCTCTAGTTCATTAAACGCGCAGCTTATAGCCCAGATTATAGCACATATGTTTTATTCTGTAAATAGAGTAATCGAATTCTTGAAATCTTTCCGCTGTGAATACATGGTACAATCACAGCCTACCCCAGCCCCATATCACCAAAGGGGATACTATGATTCTATGCTCCAACAGCGCGTTCAGCAGATCATCGATGAACTAGTCGCATCGGGTGAAGAGACTGGCTTACAGGTGGCAGCCTATGTGAATGGTGAACTTGTCGTTGATGCCTGGGCAGGCGTTGCCGACGAAACTACCGGGCGGCTGGTGAATGGCGAGACCTTGTTTACCTCTTGGTCAACGACCAAAGGTTTTGTAGCTACTTGTCTGCATCTCCTGGCGGATCGCGACCAAGTGCAGTACGATACTCCGGTCGCACGCTACTGGCCCGAATTTAGCGCCAATGGGAAAGAAACTGTTACCGTCCGCGATGCCATCACTCACCGCGCCGGAATACCATACATGCCAACTGGTGTCACTCCTGAGATGATGACCGACTGGGATGCGATGTGTACGATGATTGCTGGCCATGCACCGCTCTGGCAGCCAGGGTCGACTGTTTGCTATCATGCATGGACATTCGGCTGGATTATTGGTGAGATCATCAGGCCGCCCCAGGTCACATCTGCTGCGGTCGTGAATCGCCCCGATTTCCGCCGCGCATCGATTCCGGGTGGCGGCGGTATTATGAGTGCCCGCGCGATCGCCCGACACTACGCCATGCTGGCAGGTGATGGTCTCTTGGATGGAACCCGACTGCTGGATGAACCCGAGGCGCCACTCTCGCCAACCAGGCAAATCACCCTGCTTATGCTGCTTCGTGAGCTTGCCCAAACTCAGGATACCCAGTTCATTATCGCGACTCACTCACCGATCCTGATGGCGCTGCCAGACTCAGCAATCTATAGCTTCGATGGCGGTGCCATCCATCCAATCAAGTTCAATGAGACCGAGCATGTCATGGTTACGCAGGCGTTCCTGGCAAACCCGGCGCGCTTCCTGGGCCGCGTCGAACAAGAGTAGCACTGCTGCATGTCGCATGGCAGGGTGGCAGGGTGGCACACTGAAGTCTGCAATCCGAGTCTGCGATCCAAGTCGTTGGGTGCAATCAACCCTACATTGCCGCCACCAACAACCGTGTGCATGGTGGCATGCGCAACAGACGTGCCATTACACAAACCTTACCGTGCAGGTCCAGGGCGCAGCGCCTGGTCGGGGTTGTGGCCCAGAGGGCACCCCGGCCTGAGGCCCTTGACCGCGGGTTCACCCAGAGGGTACCCGGCGCAGCCCCAACGATACTTTTCCCTTAATCATTGATTTGGAGTGTAGCACCCACAAATACACCAACTCCACCCTCCGACCGATAGACAGCTCTTGTAATTATGGTAGTATATGACTACAAAATATTTTTAGTCATAGGTTCACACATGAAAACACAACCATGCGCCGTTAGTGCTCGCGAACTCACATTTCATTATGGTCGTGGTGCAGCCGCAATTGAGGATGTGAGTTTCCAGATTG
>JANLSE010000676.1:0-7198 GCA_031362265.1 Roseiflexaceae bacterium | reverse complement strand
TTGCCATGGTGCTGGTGGCGGTTGGACATTTAATTCGTTTATTCCTGATATGCTCGATCCCGATTGTACCTGGGTCGCGCACCATCCCTGGTCACGTTACACCGAACTACTCGAAGAGGGCTGCGATGCCTGCTTGCTTGTAGGCATGCATGCACGTGCTGGAACCCCAGATGGCGTACTATGCCATACGATTTCGACCACCAATTGGCGCAATTTGCGTTTTAATGATGATCTGGTTGGCGAGTCGGGGATCAATGGCGCATTGTGCGGCCATTATAATGTCCCGATCCTGCTTGTCACTGGCGATGAGGCAACCTGTCGTGAAACACGCGAACTATTCGGCGATGGCTTAACGACTGTTGCGGTCAAGCGTGGGCTGAGTCGCTATTCCGCTCGGCAGACGCCACCAGTGCGGGCGCGTGAGATGATCGAGGCAGGTGCCAAACAAGCCCTCAAGAATCTCCATGCGGTCAAACCATATGTGCCAGCCAAACCAACAACGATCACAATCGATCTTGGGAGTGTTGACAATGCGGCCCAGTTCCGTGGGCGAACAGGTGTTGAGGTCGTAGAGCCACTCAAAGTGGTAAGCCAAGCCGATGATTGGATGACCGCCTGGAATCAGATTTGGCCCTACGCATAATGACTCAGTGGCGGAGAATCGACGCCCTACGTGAGGGTTAGGGCCAGAGGGCGCGGATGATTGACTGCAAGATACCGCGGCATCTTCCATCCTCTGGCCTGCAAGTTACCCTAGTACGCGATACGCAAAACGCAACATGGTCTCATGATGGCGGATCTGCAGTTCGGTCTCATACGAGCCATGACCCGCTTCAAACCATTCCACCTCAATTTGCTTTCCAAGCGTGCGCAGTTTATCTTCATATTCACGCATTGGCCGTGCTGGGCAGCGGGTATCGTTACTGCCCTGGATCACCAGAAGTGGCGCACGCACCTGATCGACATAGGATATTGGTGACGAGCGGCGATATTGTTCGGGGTTCTGCTCCGGGTTACCGCCAAGCAGCGCTTCCTGATAGCCACGCAATGTCGGAGCAGTATCCTCCCACTGAATACTCCAATCGGCGATCGCTATTCCTGCCATGCCTCCAGCCCAGAGATCGGGGCGCATGCCAGCACCCATTAGGGTGAGATAGCCACCATACGACCAACCTGTCAGTAGGATTGCGTCATGATCGGCAATACCAGATTCAACCAGCCAGTTGCGGGCGGCCACCAGATCTTCGACTTCCCAATGCCCTAAATCACCCCATATCTGTTCCTCAAATGCCTTCCCAAATGTGGTTGAGCCACGGTAATTAAGCGACATATAGGCGAAGCCATGATCCAGCCACATCTGTGCACCCGCACTATAGCGTTCGGTTGCAACGGATGTCGGGCCACCATGTGTTTCGAGGATCGTTGGGAATGGCCCAGATCCTGCTGGAGTAGCCAGCCAAGCTTGGATCTGCTGCCCATCCGAAGAAGCAAAACTAACCGAGCGCCATGGATCTGCTAATGGTGCATCGTTCGCAGCAAACAAGACACGTGTTTGTTTCCCGCTGCTGCTATCCAAGGCAATAACTTGCTGCGCTTGAGTTGAACTTGTCCAGTGCGCGAAAATTTCGCCCTCATTTGCAAAATAGGCACCCTGGTATGTGCCTGCCGGATGCACAAGCTGCTCTACAGTATGGTGCTCCAGATCATACACAAACAGCGTCTGTACGGCCTGCTGCAACTGACAGAGTAAAATCCAACGTGCATCTGGTGACCAACTCCAGATTTCAACATCGCCTTGAATGTCTGTAAGCACCAGATCTGTGCGCTCGCCAGTCTGTGGATTCCAGATCAGTGGCCGCTGCATTCCACTCCGATTACTGCTTGCTAATAGGCGTGGATCGCCAGGAATCGGCGAATAATCAAAGAGGTTGAGACTCGTCTCTGGCCCATCCCACAGCTCAGCAAGTTGTGTGCCAGCCGTGCTATCTAACACGACCAAACTAAACTGTAGCTTCCCACCAGCGCGTTCAGAAGAAGCAATCGCCAGCTGTGAACCATCCGATGCGAGCACTGGGCCATATGTAATCCCCGTCGAATCATACAATTTGCGCGAAGTAACTGGCTTGGCATCCTGCAGATCAATGGCATAAACATGAAACCCATCCTGATCGGCTATATTCAGCCCTGCTAAACGCCCATTCCGGCTCAAATCGAACCCCATTGAGGCATATGGCGGTAGATCAGGGGTTATGTCAACTGCTGCGCTACCAGAACATGGAAGGCTCATATAATGGCCAAGTTCATTGCCATCCTGATCGTCGAGGTAATACACATGGTTTCCATCTGGGGCGAGGATTCCATATGGTTTGCCTTTAGGGTTATGGGTAAGCTGGTTCAGTTTGCCTGATGTAACATTCCAGCTATATAGTTGGAATACCCCGGATTGATTGCTGGCCACAAGGCCACGCGAGCGATCACCAAAGGCAATTTGTGTATAGATTTGGGTGATACGAAAACGCTTTTTCCAGGTTGCATCATCGCCAAGCTGAGGTATTATCTGCATATGTGCCTCTCTGTTTATTACGTTACGAGAACTTCCCGAGCTTGGGCTGCGAGATCAGTAATTGCTTCAACCACCTCAGCGCATGCCGCAACCCCAGTATCGGGAGCACCAATCAACTGGCTTTCTGCTTCGGCGAGTGCTGCATAGAGTATACGTGCCAGGCGCGACCCTTCAGTTGGTGGTTTACCAAGCGCATTGAGCGTCTTTTCGATCTGAATAGTGTGTTGGCGATTATGGGCATCAAAGCGCTGTAAACGGAAGCGTAGTTGATAGATTTGAGTTTCCCAAAAGCGCACAGGCAACAACGTTTCTGCATCAGTAATGTTGGCTAATTCTTGCAGCACGCGTGCATGGATCGTTGCATGGTAGGACATCAAACCACTCAGCGGGCCAGCTAGAATCGCCAGCGTTTCCGCTTCTGGCCCGAGCAACTGCTCATAGGCATCATTGCTGATAGGTTCACCATTCCATGCACCAGCGCGGTGCAGCCCCAGATTCGCAACCACGGTCGCATAAAATATCGCATCCGCCTCGACAATATGTGAAACGATTTCGCGGATCGACCACTCACCCTCGGCTGGTGGCTTCTCGGCGAAGTCATTATCGATATCTAAGAGGAGAACCTGAAGATCGCGGTAGGCTGCATGAAACTGAGCTAAAATCCGCTGCGCAATGGTTGCTGGCGTTCGTTCAGTTCCCAATAGCGCCGCTAATTCGCGTAAATAGCCATAGGCCACCAAACTGGCAAAGCGAACCCCTTCACCATCATATTCACCCCAAACCCATGTGCGATTTAAGGTCTCATCGGGCGCAGCAAGTAATACTTGGGCAAGGCTCTCACTGGCAGCGACCAACTGAGTATCCATGAAGAGACTCCTTCGTCTGATATCCTTACATATATTGTAATAGTGAGTATAGCAGCGAATTGCATTGCGTGGCAAGAATATTCACAAGCCTATATTAGTCCGGTTGTGTAAGGAGGGCTAGTTCTGCTGAAACGAGTGTTGGAAGGCGTGCAAGCAACTCAGGATCTTGTGAATGAGCCGCAGCTTCGAGCAGTGCTAGAATCCCAAGCCGCCGCAATTTCTGGCGCTGTACTGGGTCGAGCGGGCCAGCGGAGGCATACCCTTCCAGAAAACCCTGACGGAATGCAGGTGGTTGAATTGGTAGCAGCGCCTGAGCCACATCAAGCAGTGGGTCGCCAGCAATCAGTGTACCAGGCCGTGTTACGATTTCCAGTTGAATACTCTCGCCAGTACTCACCAACACACGCTGTGGGCCAATTGCACCATGAAGCATGCGTGGTTCCACACAGGCGAGATCGGCATGCTCAAGGGTATGTACTAACACTTCTGCCAATACCTGTGGGCCGAGCCAATCTGCGGCATACTGCAATGTCATGCGCTGTGCTAACCACACACGCAATATCTCCTGCCAACCAACCAGTGGCCATCGTTCAGCTGGGCTTGGGCGGCCAAAAGCCGGTGCAGGAATCTGGTGTATACGCCGCATCGCACGGCCGGTTGCGCGTGCAGCAACCTTAATGAGCGTGGGATCCTCGATTGCAGCAAGCGGCACCCCACCAATATGTGCAAGGATGATATAGCTAAATGGTGCGAGGCTACCACTCACATCCGCACGGATAAGGCGTGCCACTGGCATGGTATTCGCCGTTAACCGCCGGATCCAAAAGATCTCACCAGCAATATCGGCATCTGGCCCTACCACTATCACCACATTGCCAGATGGTGAGTTAACCCGTACTTCAACCCGCTCGGCATCAATTGCCAGAAGCGTTGCTCCTGTTGGCCGTAGATTGAGTGGCCGAACAAGAATCTCTACATAATCGCCCAAATGCCCAACGACACGCCGGACGGCATCACTGAAATTGGGGTCAACAACAGGTTGGTTGAGGTGGGAAAACATAGGAAACGATGGAACGATGGAACGATGGAGCGTTGAAGCGAATCTTGTTCCATCGCTCCATTGTTCCATCACTCCATCGCTCACACACTCATCCTCGCAATCCACTGCTCTGGATTTCGGATTTCGGCCATGCTTGGCAGATGTTCAGGCCGTTCCCAGACGCGATTAACAAACTCAACACCACGTTTAGCAACTACCGCATCAACGAATAATTCGCCTTGGCGATATTGTGCCAACTTCAGATCCATGCCGGTGATGCGATTAAAGAGGTCTTCGATCAAGGGGCGGTTGATCTGGCGCTGGCGAACGCGCTCCTCAATCTGATCAAAACTTGGCAGCAGTTCGCGGCCAATCGCATTCATGATATGGTTAGAATACCCTTCGACAAGCGACATAAGCGCTTGGAGTTTATCGAAAATCTGCTGTTGTTCTAGTGTGAGCATCAGTTCGATCCAGTGTTTGCCCTGCGCTCGGCCAACACGCACCCGTTCAACCAGTTGTGGAATATCGGAGAGCGAGCCTAACTGACTCGAAACCTGATCCATGAATTCGCGCAGTAGCCCCTGGAAGTACCCACGTACCCATGGGAACGCCTCAAACTCAAAAACATGGCTTGTCTCGTGGAGGGTGATCCAGAGGCGGAACTCCTCATCGTTTGCACCAAGTAG
Organism: Roseiflexaceae bacterium; assembly: GCA_031362265.1. Classification (GTDB taxonomy): domain Bacteria; phylum Chloroflexota; class Chloroflexia; order Chloroflexales; family Roseiflexaceae; genus JANLSE01. The sequence continues at coordinate 2,041 of JANLSE010000676.1, read as the reverse complement.
CCCTTGGACATGGGCAATGTTTGGTTCAACAAAGTATAACGAGCCATGCGCTTGTGGATCAGGTGAGAGCAAACTTAAATCATACTGGCCAAGCACACGCCGCGCAAGATAGCCCAACAAAAGGCCCATCTGCACACCAACAAACTCATGATTGGCAGCGCCCATAAGTGTCCCAAAGGTACCGGGGGGTTGTATCTCGCGATACAAATCCTCAACTGGCTCAAGCAACTGCTTAAATGACGAGAAATTCGCATCGAGCCACTCGCGACGATCGACCACATAGACATGATGGATTGGCTTTGCCAGGCCCGCGCCCATATAGCTGGCAATCAATGGCTCGCTCTGTTCGACAAGCCGCTGATATTGTGCCTGGCGCATCGCACGCTCCCGAACAGGATGCTGAGCCGATTGGGAAACCTGGGCAGCTATTCGGCGCGCAAGATCCCAGTTGGCAAGGCTACGTGGCTCACGGGCAGCAACTCGTGCTGCAACATAGCGTACGCCAGCACCGGCAGCAACGCCAAGCAGCAGCAGTATGCCAAGGCGGCGGATAGTAGTGGTGCGATTTGGTGGCACTGTCATTCCTTTATTGGCTATACGCCGGTGGAACTTGCCCACGGCGGCGGAACGCATCGCGGATGAGTTCCTTGAGATCGTCCTCGGTAATTAGAAACGTATCAAAACTCGATTTGCCAAATTCACGTCGGTCGGTTACGCGGCCCTGCAACACAATTCCATCATCGATCTCAATGATTCGAACATCATTATAACCGCGCTCATCAATAAAGTAACCAAGGACGCGTAATACATCCTGATATTCGGTACGGGCCATTCCTTGAAAGAGTTTCATCGGAACCACCCCCGTTTCGGCTGATCATCGCGGCGTTGCTCGCGCATCTCGGTTACAAGGGTACGTAGCTCATCTTGTGACACAATAAAATCGATTGGTACACGAATAAACCCCATCCCTGTGGTTTTATAAGTTAAGCCAGCAATAATCCAGCCGCGATCAAATTCCGTAATCGTCACTTCAGTCATATGCTGCTGCTGAATAAAATAGCCCAGCGCGCGCAGTATCTCCTGATAGTCAACACTTTCGGTTGATCCAGGCATAGGCGGCCTCCTAGTAGCGTACCCGCATATCGCCAGCGCGGCGGGTTATTTTGCGCTCGTCAAGATGTTCGAGCAATGCCAGTGCATATTTGCGGCTGGTCGCAAAGCGATCCCGAAAAGCCGCGACAGTTACACTACCTGGATCGGCGATTTGAGCGTACACCCATCCAAGCATTGTTTCATATGCTTCTGGTAAGAACGTAATATCCGGCGCAACTCGCACTAATTGGCCTTGTTCAATCAGAAATGCCAGTAATTCTGGTTCAATATCTGGCGCCGGTGGCATATATAGCGCCTTTTGGCTGGCATCAAGCAAGCGACGAATCTGGTGCTGTTGCTCCGCAGTCGGTGTTGGCACAAAATCTGGCGTTCGAACTGTCTTTTCTTGTTGAATAACCAAGCCCGCTTCACTCGCTGCACTCAGCACAACCCCTAGTACATCTACACCTAGTTTCAGGCGGCTACGCAATTCCTCGCGCTGTATTCCTGGCCGTAGTGGGTAGCGTTGTTGGTAGCTAGTGATAGCGCGCAACACACCTTCGCGTAGTGTATTCCAACCGCTCGTAAGTATAACCCAAGCGGCATCAAGGCGAATTACATCACCAGATTCAGTCAACTCTTGTACGCCCTCTACAACCAGTTCTTGGGGGATGCCAGCCTGTGATGCAAGCTGATTGAAGGCATGTGGTTGTTGATCATTCAATGCACGCCGTAACAGATCTGCCGGTGTGCCACGCACAAGCGCATCAAGGGTGGCAATCACCTCAGGGCGAAAACGTCGATGGCGGGCCGGTCGTGTATCGACAATCTTCCCACCGCCAAGCGTCTGGCTTGGTGAAGCCTGACGTAGGATGTAGCGATCGCCACGCACAGCGGCAATTGGGCGCTCCAAACGTAGTTGTACCCAGCCAATCTCACCTGGCCTCAA
>JANLSE010000632.1:0-2778 GCA_031362265.1 Roseiflexaceae bacterium | reverse complement strand
ATCCAGACATTGCCCATGAATCACGGCAAACTCGACTTCGGCCATATTCAGCCAACTTCCATGCTTTGGGGTATGGCGCAAGTGCAGCTTGTTCACCAACCGCCGGTTCCGTCCAAGCCAAGCAAGCGTTTCAGGATGACTGCAAATCCGACCTGATCGGCTGGCTTCCTGGCGATAGTGGTGGCGAGACGATAGTACTGAATTCGATATTTAAGCGGCATATAAGCCAAAAGTAGTGAGCCCTTACCCGAGAAATGATTGCCAATGATCTTGAATATAACCTTTCCGATATAACACATTTGCTTCGCCTTGACATCGAACAGGTACAGACAGCCAAATGTGCGCGATGTCATCACTCGCTCAGTTTGGTAGATTTAGCTCAGGGAGCAAAACAATGTTTTGCGTGTGCCGTAGGCAAAAAACAGCACACCCTACGCCCTACTCTTTCAGCATAATCAGAACTCAAGCAACTCGCGTCCAAAATTAGGATGCGGATTCTCTCGTGCTATGGGGTACGTTCTGCTGCTCTACGACAATCGATCATATTGTCCTGATAAGTAGTTGCACTAAGCAGACATTCGTGCTAAAATGATCGCACTTTCGCATTATCGCACAATCTTGACAGGAGCTAGACATGTCTGATGACAAACTCAAACAAGCAATCGCAGAAACCCGCGCACACTATACCGTGAACCAACCCCCTACTCGGGTCAACCGAGGATACAAACTTCGTGAGGACTTGATTAAGGCGTGCAAACGGGTTGCGCTTGAGGAAGATCGTAATCTCTATGAAATTATGGAGCAGGCGCTTGAAGAGTATCTTGACCGCCGCTCGACTTAATCGACATTGAACACGAACATATACCTAACAGCAACCAAACGATCGCTGCTGATAACCCGATGACAATTAGAACATGTGTGACTGCTCGTACTGTTGAATTGATGCTGGAGATGTGAACGAGAACAATTGCGTGCTGGGCGGTATTGGTAAGATTCTCTCGTTGTGCCAATTCCAGCGCAATCTAGCTGATGTACTTTCCAACGTATTGGCCTCGAAAAAGCTAAGTTGTTGATAGGCTCGTGATAGCGACCGCTTGCGTGAAAGGGATGGTGTACTATCACTTGTCAAAGTACATTGCTTCGGGATATAACGTTGCGCCTCTATTGCTTGTGCTATTCTTCTATATGCGCTCAGAAGCCGTGCGCGTAAGATCGGATCTGAAAATTCAAGTTGGTTGACGTTCTCTATTTCTGGTTTCATTCTCGTCCCCTTCCTGTGTTCTTTCGTTTGTGCCAAGCAAGCTCGCCTATACGTAGTTCGGGGCGAAGCTCGCTCACCACACAGGAAGGCTCCATCGCTCAAGGGCGCGTCAGCGTCGTTTTGGTTCGTCGCAAGGCGCAAGAGACAAAACGATAGTTACCCTTGATGATGGAAGGAGCCGTGTGGTAGCGTGGAGCGCAGAGCCCGGCTCGTAAGAGCGCCGCTTGGCAGTGCAGGGTGGGGCTTCTCTTTCTCGCTTCTGTTGTTTAGCCTTAATAGCAATCAGTTCTCTCAGTACAACATCTCTATCCTTAGTCAACACATATGCTCAGGCGAGGTCTAGGATGAAAAATAAGAACCAGAGTGATGTAGTAGGTTCGGTGTGTGCTGTCTATGGGCGTACATCCGCCGAGACCGATGATGCATTTAGTGTGTCGTCACAAATTGATGCAGGACTTGCCTATGCCCATCAAAATGGCTTTGTTGTTCCTGAAGGCTACGTTTTTCGTGAAGATTTCACTGGTAAGGCGCTTGAGCGGCCAGAGTACAACCGCATTCGTGAGCTTATTCGTGCGCGTAGGATTGCGGCATTGATTATCTACGCCACAGATCGATTTGCGCGTAAGGTTGGTGTCAGCGATATCTTGCTTGATGAGCTACTTCAATACGGTGTGCAGCTCCATATCGTTGCGTGGAATAGCTACGTTCGGAGTGTTCCTGAAGATCGGTTACGCTTCAATTTCGAGATGACGTTCAGCGATTTTGAGCGCAGCAAAATTGTCGAGCGTACCGTGCGCGGTAAAATCAAGAAGCTGAAAGAAGGCTACCTTCTTGGGTGTACGCGAGCGCCCTATGGGTACACAATGATTGGTACTCGTAAACGGTCGCATCTTGCCGTAGTTGATGAACAAGCTGAGATTGTTCAAGAGATTTTCCATCGTTATGTTGTTGAAGGTGCTGGTACGTTCGTGATTGCACGTAATCTAACAGGTCGAGCTATCCCCTCCCCTGGTAATCTACGTGCGCGTGAACAGAGCGCTGAAACAAATGTACGCATGAAATATGAGCCTGGCTGGAATCCGAGCGGTATCTACGAAATACTCAAACGCGAGGTGTACGCTGGGCGCTATCCAACGACCATACGCGGTGAGACGATATATATTTCCGTGCCTGCGATTGTTAGCGAGGAACTCTGGGAGGGGGCACGCACTCGCTTGCGCGAAGGCAAGTCTACGTCTCGTCGCAATACTATTCACGATTACCTTATGGCGCGACGGCTGCGTTGCGCCAATTGCAATCGTGCACTCAGTGTTCATTTTGGGCTTGGTGAGCTCAGATACTATAAATGCGGCTCACGTGCGACGTCCAGACGAGCACCGCATTGTGGTCTACCTTATTTACCCATTGAACCCATTGATAAAGTGGCCTGGGAGTTTACCAAGGAGCTGCTTCTCACTCCAGCACGACTGTATCAGGCATGGAAAGATGAAGAGGATCGCCGACAACAGGCCAATGCT
>JANLSE010000627.1:0-21920 GCA_031362265.1 Roseiflexaceae bacterium | reverse complement strand
CATGGCAAGCTTGCCAGGGCCATCGAACAGAATCTTATCGGTAAACTCGCCGATGACGCGATACCCTGGGCCGCCCGAACCGCTGCCAGTGGGATCGCCACCCTGAGCCATGAAATCTGCCAACACGCGATGCCATGTCAGGCCATCATAGAAGCCTTCACGCGCCAGAAACACAAAACTATTGACTGTCTGTGGTGCGATATCGGGGCGGAGTTTGATCACAATATTACCGCGTGGAGTCTGGATCGTTGCCGTATAACTCTTCTTTGGATCAATTGTCATCGCTGGAGGTTGGCTCCACTGCTTTGCCATGGTACATATCCTTCCATATTGGTATTGTTATGCCACGGCGGGATTATACCACCGACAGCGGGAGCAACGGCGCAATGGTTTTGGCCGGTAGCGGAACAGATTTGCTTCGATCACCCGGAATCATATACAATGGGTTTTGACAGTTGGTGTTATTCCATATTCTCGGGTCTAACCTGCTACGATGCCATGATCTTCACCAATGCTGAACAACTTGGGTTACCCTGTCGATTCGAGCGCTATGTTACAGGGGATCTACATGCTGATGGGCGGCGCTATTTGCCACTGCTGGTTTTTGGCCTACTGCAACCTGTATCAGGCGGCATAACCCAAATTGGTGTTGTTGATCGCCATCATCAAGTAGAACCAACCCTTACTGGGCGCGAAGGGACGGCACGGCTTGTACTACTGCTTAGTAGCCTGCGCTTACTCAAAACGCCACGTTCTGGTTTCTTCGATCAAAATATTGCGCATGGGCGTGCAAGTACCATGCCAGAAGCGTATGGGCGTGTGGTGGCAGTGCCGGCTTGGGAGGTTGGTACAGAGAATCTTCCATATGAAACGCTTTACACAGAGTTGTTGCTCGATATTGGTAGTGGGGTGGTGGGTGTACGGACGAGTACAACCGGTGTGAACCTAACAACACAGATCGGTAAGCCCCGACTAGAGCCAGATGATTGGATCGTGGCTACGCGCTCACGGATTGATGTTCTGAAATTCACCCCATATGATTGAGTGCATCCCCAATTTTAGTGAGGGTCGTCGCACGGATGTGATTGATGCAATTGTCAAGACTATTGCGGATGTTACAGGTGTTGCCGTATTAGATCTCCACTGCGACGCGGATCATAATCGCAGTGTGGTTACCTTTGCTGGCCAAGCGCATGCAGTGGCTGAGGCAGCCTTCCGCGCTGTGCAGGTAGCAGCTGAACGGATCGATATGCGTGAGCATACTGGCCAGCATCCACGAATTGGTGCAACTGATGTATTGCCATTTGTGCCACTTCTGGGTGCGACACTTGCGGAATGTGTTGCGATTGCTCAGGCAGTTGGGCGGCGGATTGGCACAGAATTAGCGATCCCAGTGTATCTGTATGAAGCAGCTGCCTCACGCCCAGATCGCCGCGAATTACCTGCATTGCGCCGTGGCGAATATGAGGGGTTGCGTGAGCAGATCGGCCACGATCCAGATCGTGCTCCCGATTTTGGCCCAGCGCAGCTTGGGAGTGCAGGTGCGACAGTGGTTGGGGCGCGTAACCCACTGATCGCATTCAATATCTTTCTGAACACAAATGATCTGCGGGTTGCCAAAGCAATTGCCAAAGCGGTACGTGGATCCTCTGGTGGGTTACGCGGTGTGCGCGCATTGGGCATGTTGGTTGGCGGGCGTGCTCAAGTGTCGATGAATCTTACTGATTATCGCTCAACGCCACTCCATCGGGTGTTCGAGATGGTTGGGCGTGAGGCGCAGGCACATGGCACGACGATTGCGGAGAGTGAGTTGGTGGGCCTCATTCCAGAAGATGCATTAATTGATGCAGCACGCTTCTATTTGCGATTGCTTGGCATGCGCTCAGCACAGATACTGGAGCGACAGGTGCGGGCTGCACAGATTTCCTCACTTTAATAAGCAATTTCTTGACAAATGGTTTTCATCGATTATAATGGCAATAGAAATGTAGATGGGGAGTAGCCTCCCGCCGAACAAAAGGCGGGACGAACTGTCGTCAATACAGAGCGAGAGCTCTCGGCGGTTCGGTCTCCGGTAACGGAGGATATGGCGAGACCAGTGCGCAATTGCGCGGTGGTCTCGCCTTTTTTATTTCCATCGAAGAATAACTAACAGGAGGGCTCACATGGATGGTTCAATTTGGCTATGGGTCGGCGTGAATCTATTTGTGCTCGGCGTACTGGCGATTGATCTGGGTGTGTTTCACCGTGACTCGCATGAGGTCTCTGTCAAAGAGGCCACGATCTGGACCGTGGTCTGGATCAGCCTAGCGCTGGTCTTTAATGCGATCATCTTCTTCTTCTGGAACCAGATGATGCCGGGAAGTAGCTATACCAACTCTGAGGCGGGTTTAGCGTTTCTCACCGGTTATCTGATTGAATATTCGCTGAGTGTTGACAATATCTTTGTGTTTGTGCTGATCTTTACCTTCTTTGCAGTGCCAAAGCAATACCAACACCGGGTGCTGTTCTGGGGTATCATTGGTGCGCTCCTGATGCGTGGTGCCATGATCGGCATAGGCGCGGCGCTGATTAAGGAGTTCCACTGGATTATCTACATCTTTGGCGGCTTCCTGATCTTCACCGGTATTCGCATGGCCTTCCATAAGAACGAGGAGCTGCATCCTGAAAATAACCCGCTGATCAAGCTCTTTCGGCGCTTCATGAAGGTGACTGAGAAGTATGAGGGCGACAAGTTCTTTGTCCGCCGCGCAGGGGTACTGATGGCCACCCCGCTCTTTCTGGTGCTGCTGATGGTCGAGACAACCGATCTGATTTTTGCGGTGGATTCCATCCCAGCAATCTTTGCGGTTACCGAAGATCCATTCCTGGTGTATACCTCGAATGTATTCGCAATCCTGGGCCTGCGGTCGCTCTACTTTGTCCTAGCAGGCGTGATCAATAAGTTCTACTACCTGAAGCTTGGCCTCTCAGTCGTGCTGACGTTCGTAGGTGTGAAGATGCTCCTCACCGAGACCGCTTTCAAGATCCCGACTGGAATCTCGCTCGGTGTTGTTGTGCTGGTGCTGCTTGTTGCGATCCTCGCCTCCATCCTGCGTGCGCGGCGGCAGCCACCAATTGAGCTCATTGAGTCCGAGACCCCAGCATCACCGCATTAGCCGATGCGCTAGGATGTGCATAGCGATTGTTCCGGAGATGTATGGCTCTGGAAAATAGTGCAAGACGCTACACTAGATCATGCGCGGGGTTGTTCATAGCAGATTGTGAACAACCCCGCGCGTTTGATTGCTTGGCGTACGCAGCCCATGCCAGGATAAGCGCGCAGCGGTTTGCATCGCATGTCACATCAACAGATTGACAAACAATCACATTGTGATAAAATACACCAATGGATTTATAAGCTTTCATTTTCTTTATTGGCAAGGAGATTCTCATGAAGATGTTTCGCTCGATGCTAGTTGCATTTGCGCTGGTAAGCTCTTTGGCCCTGACAGCCTGTGGTGGTAGCAGTGGTGGTGGTGGCGCTAGCGGCACACTTGAGGTTAGCACGGATGGCGAGGGTCTTGCATTCAAGCCAGCCGCGCTAACGGGCAAGGCGGGTGGGCAGGTTACCGTCAACTTTAAGAACACATCAACTGCTCAGCAACATAACTGGGTATTGGTAAACGGTGGCGAAGATGTTGCTGCAACTGCTGATGAGGAAGCCATCAGCGCTGGCGCACCAGATTATCTGCCAACGACCAATGTTGTTGGTGGCACCAAGATGCTTCAGCCAGGCGGCGCTGCATCGATCACATTTACTGCTCCTGCGGCTGGTAAATACATGTTCATTTGCACCTTCCCAGGCCACTTTGCGGCGGGCATGAAGGGTGAGTTAACTATCGCCCCGTAATTGAATCATGGTGTAAACTGGCCTCGCCGCACTGCGGCGAGGCTTTTTTCTTATGGAGAAGCTCAATGTCTACCAAACGCCACTACTATGACGATGCCTATCTGCGGCAGTTTAGTGCCCGAGTCGTTGCTTCGAGCGAACGGAATGGTCAGCCAGCAATTGCCCTTGATCAAAGTGCATTCTATCCAGAGGGTGGTGGCCAGCCTGCCGATCATGGGCTGCTTCAGGGGCAGGAAGTTGTTGATGTACAGAGCGATCCAGATGGCCTGGTATGGCATGTATTAGGGCAGCCGCTTCAGGTAGCAGTAGGCACACTGGTGCATGGCGAGATCGATTGGGCAAGGCGCTTTGATCATATGCAACAGCACCATGGCCAGCACTTGCTCTCGGCTGCATTTGAGCGGCTCTATGAATTACGAACGGTTTCATTTCATCTTGGTATACAGGTTGTGACGATTGATCTAAACGCTCGAGAGTTAACCACTGCGCAGATCCATGCAGTGGAAGAGCTCACAAACCAGGTAATCTGGGAGAATCGGCCAATACTAGCACGTTTTGTGAGCGCGGAAGAGCTTGCCAATATTGCATTACGTAAGCCACCATCCGTCAGTGGCCCGATTCGGGTTGTTTCAGTGCCCGATTTTGATCACTCAGCATGTGGCGGGACACACCCACACAGCACGGGGGGTGTAGGGGTGGTACATATTCGGCGCTGGGATCGGCGTGGCGATTCAGTCCGGGTCGAGTTTGCCTGTGGTGCTCGGGCTATGCGCGATTTACGAGTGAAGAATGCTTTACTGATGCGCTTGAGTGGGAGCTTAAGTGTTGGCACCGAAGAATTAGAACTAGCAGTCTCACGTATCCGCGAGTCGGAAGATCAGGTTAGTAAGGAACTAGCCGAGGCACGCGGCCAGTTGCTTATTCGCGAGGCGAATGCCCTGGCAGAACAGGCGATTCTTGTAGGCGATATTCGGTTTGTGAAGCTGCAAAGCCCTGCACGTAGTTTGGAAGAATTACGTACACTGGCTCAGTTGATCGCTAGCCATGGGTGTGTGGCGATTCTTGCAATGGCAACCGATAAAGGCCACTTGATCATTGCACGTGGCCCAGGGATTCCTGTTGATAGCAATGCAATTCTTAAGTCTGCGCTCGCAGCGTTTGGTGGGCGCGGTGGTGGCCGGCCCGAATTGGCCCAAGGTGGAATAGCGGACGCAAGCCAAGTGCCAGCACTCCTTGAGCAGGCGGGCAGGGTGTTAGAGCAGGTGAGGATGTGAGTATCGGTTCTTGGACAAGGTTCGTACCCTCGTTATCAAGCTAGTCGCTTATTCCGCTACGTTGTAGAAATCGCCTAAAGAACGAACGTAAAACGCAAAGGCGCAAAGGCGCAAAGACGCAAAGGGCTTGGTTCTTTGGTTCTTGGTTCTTTGGTTCTTTGGTTCTGCAGTTCCGCGGTTCTCACTATTGCTGCAACACAATCACATCCAGTGGCGCATCGCCGTCGCTAAGGTGGCGGATGAGCATAGCGGGCCGGTAAATACCACGATCGGTGATGATGGCATTGATCTGCTCAGCAGGGAGTATTGATTGTGTTGTGCTTGGTCGTAATGACTGAATATTGAGAATGGTGGAATCTGGGCCACCGGCAAGCAGCGCATAGATTGGTATAGCATAGCTTGTGGCCTGGGCTACACAGGCAATTGTAGCCTCTGAACATAGGATGCTGCCATCGCACGCTGCAGTTTGTGCGGTAATCACACAGAGTGTTGGAATGGCCTCGGCAACGTCTGTAATGACCACTGGCACATGGGTATTCAGTGCATTCAGCATAATTACGAACGGTGCCGCGATAGGATCATTGGTCAATACCACATCCCCGGTCGTAATGAGCTCAGCCGCCCTTCGTCCACAGCGGTCGATCTGGCGTACAGTGTTCACTGGGTACGCTCCAAGCGTAAATACATGGCGATAGCGGCAAGTGATCCTACCAGCAATCCGGTAAGGATACAGCTCTGTTGGTAGGCTGCATCGAGTGCTTGAAGCGCTTTACGCGTGGCGCGAAAATCCGCAGCAGGTGGCGTATCGAGGCTAAACCCAGTGATATCGCCAAGTATTTCGCGCTGCTGCGAAAGTAGTACAGCACCAGCAATGCCACGTGCAGCCAGATATGCGAGCAGCCCCAAGCCAACGCCAATTGCCAATGCTAGGCCAATACGCCCGATCCAAGCGCGAGTAGGTTGTGAGAATGTATTGAGCACAGTAGCCTGCTAGATGGAACGATGGAACGATGGAGTGATCGAGCGCTGGAGCGAAAACATACAGCGCAGCGTGGTACTTGGTCATCTCGTCACTTGGTCATCTCGTCACCTGGTCATTTCGTCACTGATTGCTGCTCCCACGACACGATGAACCACGGCACGGAAGTGGCCCCAATCGCGCCAGGATCCGCCAATCTCGGGATCAATACGGTCTTCGACTGATTCAAGCTGTTGCGCCATGGCAGGTAGTTCGCTCACGTTTACCTCGCGGAAGCCTGCTGTCCGCTCATGCGGGTCGCGAACCGCGAGAGTACCACCGATCTCATCAAGCAGAAACGCGCAGGTAAGGAAGTGCATGCCTGCCATGCTTGGCGCACCTGGCCGATATTCGATCACTGCCAGAAAGTGTCGAATTGCTACCTGCAGGCTCGTCTCTTCATCAACTTCACGTAAGAGCGCATCCAGGATTGGTTCGCCATGTGAGATCCCACCGGTCGGTAGGCGATAACACTCGGATGGATAATAGGTTTTGATTGAGGTCAGTAGCCGCCCATGTGGCCTTCGGATCACCATGCATACCTCGCCATAGCGATCCATCCTGTCGATTGGATCAAACGGCCAACCATGCAATTCGGCCACATGGCGTAGTGGTGCACCATAATGGGCAGCCAGTGATACGATTTGTTCTTCGATAGCAGGTGTGAGCATTCGTTAGCCATGCGTGTTGCTTTGGTGTACGCTGGTAGTATAGCATGGGAGAGCGATGGAACGCAGGAGCGATAGGACGCAGAATTATTCTCTGGGAAGGAAATGCGGCAATGCAAAGGCGCAAAGAGATGTTTTGTTTTCTGTTTATGAAGGTAGTATTGTTATTACAGAGCTAGGTTCTGAATTATAGAGTAAGTTTGACAAAGGCTACATCTCGTGATACACTACACCGTGTAAACAACTAAAGGAACACCGATGAGCAGTCTCGCGCGGGCACCTGAACCTATTGCTATGCATTATGGGCTATCCGAGCAAGTTGACCTTGCACGGCTCGATGCTGGACGCAATGTGATTGGGCAGCGGCGTAGTGAACTGGGGCAATTTCTTACGCCTGCATCAGTCGCGCGTCTCATGGCATCAATGCTGATTGGTGAATCGCGGGAAATCTCGATACTTGATGCTGGCGCAGGGGTTGGTTCGCTGCTTAGCGCGGCAGTGGAGGCACTTTGTACACGCGTTACGCCTCCTTCAAGCATTCATATCACGGCGTACGAGATCGACTCACTGCTCATACCGTACTTGCGCGATACCTTTTCCCGCTGTGAAGCCTTATGTACGCAATGTGGTGTGAGCTTTTCTAGCGAGATTATTGAGATTGATTTTATTACCCATGTGGTTGAACGCCTTACTCAGCCATTGTTTCACGAACCAGCATCATTCTATACATGTGCCATTCTCAACCCTCCCTATCGAAAAATTCAAACAAGTTCAGTGCATCGTAAGCAGTTACAGCAGGTTGGGATTGAAACCTCGAATCTGTATGCTGGCTTTACGGCGCTTGCGATCAAATTGCTTGCAGATGGTGGTGAACTGGTTGCAATTACGCCACGTAGCTTTTGTAATGGCCCGTATTTCCAGCCATTTCGCAGCTTCTTGCTTGATCATATGGCAATTCATAGATTTCATGTATTTGAATCACGTGAGCAAGCATTTCAGGATGACGATGTTCTACAGGAGAATATTATTTTCTCGGCTGTGAAATCTGATATACCCCGATCAATGGTTACAATCACCAGTAGCGCTGGCCCTGAAGATGAAATGATCACTATTCGAGATGTGCCATTTACGCAGGTAGTATACCCCGATGACCCAAAGCGTTTTATCCATCTCGTTTCCGATGATCTCGGTGGTCGCTTTGCTGCGCGAGTCGCGGCCTTACCTGCAGCTCTTCAGGAGCTTGGTTTAACTGTTTCAACCGGTCGGGTCGTTGATTTTCGCGCCTTGCCGTTTTTACGATCTGAACCTGAATCTCAAACTGTGCCATTGATCTATACGACGCATTTGATAGGTGGTCAGGTAGTATGGCCGAAAATTCCTAATAAGAAGCCAAATGCGATTGTGCAGTGTAAGCAGACCACTGAGTTAATGGTGCCGAGTGGTTATTATGTGCTTGTCAAACGTTTCTCATCAAAAGAAGAGCGTCGCCGCGTATCAGCTGCAATCTACGACCCTACCAAGATGCATAGCGAGTTTGTTGGTTTTGAGAATCACCTAAATTACTTCCACAAGAATGGGTCTGGTCTGGATCGTGAACTAGCAATTGGGTTGGTTGCCTTTCTCAATTCGACCTTGATCGACACCTATTTTCGGCAATTTAATGGACATACACAAGTCAATGCGGCCGATCTGCGGATGCTACGCTATCCAACGCTGACAGAGCTACGAAGTATTGGTACGCGAGTCGATGGGGCCGAATTGGCACAGCATGAGCTCGATATGCTTATTAATCAGGAACTTATCTGTATGAGTGACACAGCCAATAGTAACGATCCTACTCTTGTACAACAGCGCTTACTGGAGGCATTGGAAGTCTTGCGAGCGCTTGAGTTGCCAAAGGCACAGCTGAATGAACGTTCGGCATTGACATTACTGGCGCTGCTGAACCTCACGCCAGAATTATCTTGGGTGGAAGCAACCAATCCATTATGTGGAATCACCCCGATGATGGAATTCTTTAGCGAACACTATGGCAAGCGCTATAAGCCGAATACTCGTGAAACTGTAAGACGACAGACTGTACATCAATTTCTGGATGCTGGGCTAGTTAGTGCTAACCCAGATGACCCAGCTCGACCAATCAATAGCCCAAAGGCGGTTTATCAAATCACGCCAAATGCCTTGGGCCTCTTGCGAACATATGGTACGAGCCAGTGGTCAAATCAGCTAGCGGTTCACTTTGAAACGATTGACTCGCTAAAACAACGCTACGCTCAAGAGCGAGAAATGCAACGTCTGCCTGTTGAGCTTCCTTCTGGCCTCGTCATTAAGCTATCACCGGGTGGGCAGAATGTACTAGTGAAGCACATAATTGATGAATTCGCGCCTCGATTTACCCCAGGCGCTGAGATTATCTATGTTGGCGATACCGATGCAAAATTTGCGTTCTTTGCTAAATCTCGCTTACATGATCTTGGTGTGGCCATCGATTCGCATGGCAAAATGCCAGATGTCGTAATTTATCATACTGAGAGGCAATGGTTGATTCTAGTTGAAGCAGTCACCTCGCATGGGCCTATTGATCCAAAGCGACGTGGCGAATTGGCTTATTTGTTCCGATCCACGAATGTAGGATTAGTGTACGTGACAGCATTTTTGGATCGCCAAACAATGAAGGAATATCTGCCGGTCATTTCATGGTCGACGGAGGTTTGGGTTGCGGATGCACCAGACCATCTGATCCACTTTAATGGAGATCGATTTCTTGGGCCATATGCACATCAGGTCGATTAAATCACAAACACTACACCCCACCAAAAACCGGGCACCACCTTCTCGGCAGCACCCGGTTCTGATTGGTTCTTGGTTCTACGGTTCTTGGTTCACCCAAAGAGTACCCGGTTCCGCAGTTCCACAGTTCTGTGGTTCTGTGGTTCTTGGTTCCGCGTATTACTTCTTCTTGAGTTCCTCAACGCGCGCGGTGAGCTGGGCGATTTTTGCGCTCAGTTCCTCAATGTCGCGCTTGGAGGGGATGTTGAGGCGGCTCAGCGCCTCTTCGACACCCTGCTCGATTCGGTCGGTTACACGCTCAACCTGGGCTGGTATTTGAACTTGTGCGCGGCCATTTGTAATGCGGCCCTGCATGTCCTTCAGTAGTTTCTGGCCATCCTTCTGCGCCAGTTCGCCACGTTCGACAAGCTTGCCAACCAGCACCTCGGCCTCATCAAGGCTCATTGCCACTGCACCAATACTCGCCAATACGATCCGGCGAAACCCATCAACAAGCCATGCACTTGATGCACCTGCACTATTCACGACCTCGTTTACCTTGATCTCAACCGTTTCAACAGCGTCGGCAGCCTGCGCGGTTGCCTGCTTCACGACCTTATGAGCTTTCTTCTCCACAACGTCGACTCGCTCGGCAACTGCTTCGGCAACATTCGTTACAGCAGCGGCTGTCGTCTCGACCACACTTTCCAATGTTGTACCATTGGTACCATTCTTGGTTGTCATTGTCTATTTCTCCTATGTTCGGCCTTTGCCGATATATGACGCATTGCGTTACGAGGACAGTATAACACACTGCGTCATAAGAGTCAAGCCCTAAAGGAGCGATGGAGCGGAAAGCGCAAAGCGCAGAGCGCAGAGCGGTGAAGCCTGTGAGCGGTTCTTGGTTCATAGCGTACGGGCGAACACAAGGTTCTTGGTTCTGCGGTTCTGTGGTTCTGCGGTTCTGTAGTTCTGCGGTTCTGCGGTTCTGCGGTTCTGCGGTTCTGTGGTTCTGTGGTTCTGCGGTTCAGCTATAATACGAACAGTATTCATTACAGCAGGACACCCAAGCACGTGGGAACAACATCAGGCGCGCTGTTATTGATTGGCGGCGCAGAAGACAAAGTTGGCGGGCGAGCGATTTTGCAGCGCTTTGTTGCGTTAGCAGGTGGGCCCGAGGCACGGATTGTGATTATTGCTGCGGCTTCCTCATTTGAGGATCTGGTTGGGCGGCGCTATGTTAGCCTGTTTAACAGCCTTGGTGTGGCGAGTGCCGAAGTATTACAAGCGCGCGACCGGATTGAGGCACGCCATGCCCTGCCCACTGAGCAAGTTACCAGGGCAACAGGTATCTTCATTACTGGCGGCGATCAGCTTAAACTCACTGCATTGTTTGGTGGAACGCCACTAGCTGCGGCGATTCGTCACCGCCACCAGGAGGGATGTGTGGTTGCCGGGACGAGTGCGGGGGCATCTGTGGCTCCCGAACATATGTTGGCCTATGGCGGTGGTGGCCTTTCGCCGCGTAAGGCACTTATGCAGTATGCTCCCGGCCTTGGGCTGGTTACTGGTTTGGTTGTGGATCAGCACTTTGGTGCACGTAACCGTGCTGGGCGGCTGATGACTGCCGTAGCGCATAATCCTGATCTGCTAGGTGTAGGGCTCGATGAAGATACCGCGATTGAGATCGACCACGATGGGCACCTGACTGTGCTTGGCCGCGGTTCGGTGATGATTGTCGATGGTGCTGATGTGAGCTATACCGATATTCATCGGGTGCTAGAACATGCCCCACTTGCCCTATTTGGACTGCGTGTCCATGTCCTTTCCGAAGGCTGTCGCTACGATCTCACCACTCGTACGCCCATCCCCCCAAGTTCAGCTCCCAGCGTCTCTGAGATCGAGGCGAGCTATGGCGAGGGGATCTAGAGCGCAAGAACGCAAAGCAACGGCGCGATCAAGGAATGGAATGCTAGAGTGTAGGGATGCTGTGGATGGTTGATAACCGTATCAATATCGCTCAGGCCCACAATCCATTTTATGCGGCGACGACATTCAGCATGCGTGCCAACGATTGGATGCCCCGATGCTGGAGCGCTTTCACAGCCCCTTCGCTACGGCCAATGCGCTGCGCTACTTCCTGAATGCTAAGATCGGCCATGAAGCGTAGCCGAATGACCTGACGCTGCTCCTCCGTCAGATGCTCCATTAGTTGTGCAATCTCTTCGCGGTCGAGTTTGATTGCCATTGTGGCTTCTGGGCCGTCACATACGCCATTCCAATCTTCAAGTGGCACATGAGTACGGGTTTTACGGCGGCGCACTGAGTCGACCGTGCGGTCGTGGGCAATTCGATACAGCCATGCCGAGAGTGGCCAGCCGCGATCTTCATAGCGATCAATATCTTCAAACATACGCATAAAGACTTCGGATCGCAGATCCTCAGCAAGTTCTGCTTCTCCTACACGGTAATAAATATAGCGGTAGATTGCTGGGGCATAGCGTTCATACAGCTGTTCAAATGCTGCTTGATTACCTGCGCGCACCTGCATGATCAGATCAATGTCACTTGGGTGGCTCGATTGGGTTGAATGAGTCTGCATTGCGGGCCATCCTTATGTTTGGATGCGGTCGGCTTGATACTTCTAACTTGGATATTACCTGCCAACAATTACGGTTCTGTAACCACGTTGTATAATAGAACTGCGAAGCTGAGGCCAAAACATAGTTGATCGAGTATCTGGAAAGTGAGTAATACCTGTGCGCAATATTTTCAGCACGCCTACCGAGAGTATCTTCTCTGGGGATAATAACGATAACCTTGAGTTGCTCAAAGCTTGGGCTGGCACGTCACTCGCATTTGCACTCTACCGAGCCGGAGCCTCAAATATCTTATCGGCTCGTTTTGTGGAATACCTGCTGATCTCTGGTGTTGTATGTGGCCTTGGTTTTGTGCTCCACGAACTGGCTCATCGGATTGTTGCGCGCAACTATGGTGCTCAAGCTCATTTTGTCGCCGATGTACGCTGGTTGTTGCTCTCAATTGTGATCGCCTTCGCCGGGTTTTTCATTGCCGCACCTGGCGCTGTTTGGCATCGTGGGTATCTTACAAATCGCCAGAGCGGGTTGATCTCATTAGCTGGGCCAGTAACGAACCTTGTACTCTCAGTTCTTTTCCTGCTCTTCTTCCCAATTGCCTACTTGGCAGGCCTACGTGCCGATTGGCTTGTATCGCTCTGCGCGATTGGCGTATCGCTCAATGCCTGGCTTGGGCTATTCAATATGATCCCGGCAGGGCCATTCGATGGTGCAAAAGTGTTGGCCTGGAATCAGATTGTGTTTGGCGTCACCGTTGCTGTTGGCATTGTACTGACTTTTGTGTTGCCGCCTAACCTTGGCGCGATCTGGAGTTTTGCCCTTGGATTGTTTGGCCTTTGATATTTGGTCTTTGATATTTGGCCTTTGATAATGGAGCATATCATGCGTATTCCCCTGCTTGCTGGAAACTGGAAAATGTACAAGACGGTCGCTGAAGCGCTGGATCTTGTTGAAGGATTACTTGCTGGCCTTGGCAATGCATCCGATCGTGAGGTGCTGATCTGCCCGCCATTTACTGCCCTTCATTCACTACAACCATTAGTACACAATTCGCCTATACGCCTTGGTGCTCAGGATTTGTGGTATAAAACTCAGGGTGCCTATACGGGGGCAATTGCACCAGGAATGCTGCGCGACGTGGGGTGCAGCTATGTCATTGTGGGCCATAGTGAGCGCCGTCAGATCTTTGGCGAGAATGATGCGCTCGTTAACCGAAAGCTCCAAGCGGCATTAACTGCTGGCTTACGCCCTATTCTTTGCGTTGGTGAAACCAAGCCAGAACGCGATGCTGGCCGCGCCGAGTCAGTTGTTGTTAGCCAGCTCCAGGGCGGCCTTGTGGGTGTATCAGCGGCAGCTGCCAGCGAACTGGTGGTGGCGTATGAGCCAGTTTGGGCAATTGGCACAGGTGCCACAGCAACTCCATCTGATGCACAATCCATGCATGCCGCGATTCGCAATTCGCTCGTAGGGCTGTTGGGCGCTGAGGCAGCTGGTGCAATTCGCATCCAATATGGTGGTAGTGTTAAGCCGGATAATGTCGATGAGCTTATGGCACAACCCGATATTGATGGTGCCCTAGTTGGCGGAGCATCACTTAAGGTCGAGAGTTTCTTGCGTATCGTCCAGTATCATTAGTGGGTGATCTCGCAAAGCGGCAACCGTCAGGCGACGCAAGGTGGTAAGTGGGACTGGCTTTGTTAGAAAATGAGCAATTCCCAGTCCTTCGGATGCGCGCTGTAATTCTGGTGTTCCATAGGCAGTCATCAGGATAATTGGCGTGTTAATATTCCGCTTACGAATGATATCAATAAGCTCAAGGCCGGTCATATTCGGCATGTGGTAATCCGTGATGATCAAATCTGGAAGCTGCTTCTCAATAGCCTCCAGCGCTTCGCTTCCTGTTGCCGTTGCAACAGTCTGCCAATTAGGGTTAAACATATGTAGTGCGCGCTCAAGGATGAAACGCTGATTTGGTTCATCATCGACGATGAGAATAGTGATATGGGCCATAGGGGGCATCCCTTGGTGTGTTATTCCTACCTGTGTATGATAGACCCCTGAGACGAGTTATGGGATGCCAAGATGTGATCAGAATGTGGGCAGGGCTGTAACGTTCGCCCGCAACCTTCGGCCTCATGTTACGTTGTATATATGAAGAGTGTAAGAATGTTGCTTGGTACTACCCACAATGCGGCAACATATGCTACCATACAAGAATACGCGGAGTGTGCCCGTGAGTATTGCATATCTCCGTTGCATTGCGTATGGCAGTATTGCTGACGCAGGCGAAAGAGAGGGTTGAGTTATGACAAAAGTTGTTGAGACAGTTATGACAAAAGTTGTTGAGACAGTGGATCGCGAATTGCCTTTGGTTGTGTTGGGCGAGATGGTGATTATGCCGAACATGACTGTTCCACTTCAGGTGGGTCAGGGCAAATCGTACCGGGCCATGGAACATGCCTGGGAGGGAGATCGCGAGGTGCTGCTCATTTTTGTCGCTGAGACTGAAATAGAGAGCTATAAAACAGGCCATCCTCAGCAGATTCCCCCAGTAGGCGTAGTCGCTCGCCTAGAAGAATTCATTAAGTTACCCGATGGAACTGTACGCATTATTCTCGAAGGCCTTGCACGTGCCCATGTACGCGGTATTCAACAGATTGACCCCTTCTATCGTGTAGGCACATCGATTATTAGTGATCTAGATGTCCAGAGTATGGAGATCGAGGCACTAATGGAGACGGTTAAGCAGCAGGTCGATGAGTTTGTCGATCATCTTGCCGAGGTTCCTCAGGATGCAGTCGCATTTGTGCATCGTATCGATAGCCCAGGCCATCTCGCCGATGTGGTGACATGGGCACCTGCGTTCGAGTTTGAAGAGCGGATCGAGATGCTGAACGAGCTTGATCCGGTTGCACGCCTGAAGCAGGCTCAGATCTTGCTTGCACGCCATCTGGAGTTGTTGCGGCTGCGCCAGAAGATTCAGCAGGAGACAAAAGAAGTGCTGGATCAGGGTCAACGTGAATACTTCTTACGCGAGCAGATGCGTGTCATTCGTCGCGAATTGGGCGAAGATGATGATGTCGATGATCCAATCGATGAGTTGAAGCGCAAGATCGCCGATCTGGTAGCACCAGATTATGTGAAGGATCAGGCGACGCATGAGCTGAAGCGCTTAGTGCAACAGGGTATGAACAGCCCAGAGGCAGGTGTCATTCGCACGTATCTGGATTGGTTAATTAACCTACCGTGGGCAGAAGAGCAGATGCCTGAGATCAGCATCACTCAGGCACAGCGTGTGCTCGATGAAGATCACTTTGGGCTAGAAAAAGTCAAGGAACGTATTCTTGAATTTCTAGCGGTGCGCAAATTGGCTGGTGCTAAGATGCGTTCACCAATTTTGTGCTTCGTTGGACCACCTGGAGTTGGTAAGACGAGCCTTGGACGCTCGATTGCTCGGTCACTCAATCGCAAATTTGTCCGCACAAGTTTGGGTGGTATCCGCGATGAGGCCGAGATTCGTGGCCACCGGCGTACCTATATTGGTGCAATGCCTGGGCGTGTGATCCAGGGCATGAAAACAGCTAAATCGCGCTACCCAGTGTACATCCTGGATGAGATCGATAAGGTTGGCCAGGATTTTCGTGGCGACCCAACTTCTGCATTGCTGGAAGTGCTTGATCCAGAACAGAACGGCACCTTTAGCGATCACTATCTGGAGATCCCATACGATCTTTCACAGGTCGTGTTCATTGCAACCGCTAACCAGCTTGAGCCGATCCCAGGGCCGCTGCGCGACCGTATGGAGATTATTGAGATTGGTGGCTACACCGAGGACGAGAAACTTGGCATTGCACAGGGCTTCCTGGTAAAAAAGCAGCGCGAGTTTCATGGCCTGACAGGTGAGCAGATTGAGATTACCGATGCCGCACTGCTTAAGCTTATTCGCGAGTATACCCGTGAGGCTGGAGTTCGTAACCTGGAGCGTGAGCTAGCTAGCTTGTGTCGTAAAGTGGCACGAAAAGTTGCCTCCGCCAGCGATGAAGCAGAGGCGGCGATTGCGGCAGGTACCGAAGTTGCGATACCAGTGCCATTTGTGATTGATGCCGATGATCTTAACGATTATCTAGGCGCGGCGCGCTTCAGTTTTGGCCTGGCCGAGGAGAAGGACGAGATTGGCGTTGCAACCGGGGTGTATTGGTCGCCAACCGGTGGTGATACCCTTTCGATTGAAGTTCTGCCAATGCGTGGCAAGGGTATTCTGCAACTGACCGGGCAACTTGGTGATGTGATGAAGGAATCGGCACAGGCCGCCCTTTCATATGCACGTTACCGCGCTGATTCACTTGGGATCGACCCAAACTACTTCGATGAGCATAATATCCATGTTCATGTGCCAGAAGGAGCGGTGCCGAAGGATGGCCCATCCGCTGGGATTACCCTCACAACCGCGCTGATTTCCGCGATGACTGGGCGCGCTGTGCGGCGTGATGTTGCCATGACCGGTGAGGTGACATTGCGTGGCAAAGTTCTACCAATTGGTGGCCTGAAGGAAAAGACCCTTGCCGCTCATCGCGCTGGGATCAAGACCTTCATTCTTCCCAAGGATAACGCCAAGGATATTGCGGAGCTTCCTAAGAAGGTGCGTGAGGATTTGCAACTGATCCCCGTATCCTCGATGGACGAAGTGCTGACGATTGCACTGGTAGCGTTGCAGCCGGAAGTGATTGTGCGGCCAGGCGCAGCATAATTGGTACGGAATCAAAAAGGAGGAGACCGAAATACCGGTCTCCTCCTTTTGTTTACCTTCAACTGTGGGCCGCAATTATGCAGCTACTTCAGCCTCAGTGGTTTGGGCAACCTGCTGAACAAACTCAACTTCAATCGACAAGGTGATTTCATCGCCGACCAGTACGCCACCGGTCTCTAGGCCAACGTTCCAAGTAAGATTCCAATCCTTGCGGCTGAACTTGGTTGTGGCAGTGAAGCCTGCGTTGGTTGTGCCCCATGGGCTCTTGGACTGACCCTGGTACTCGACATCCAGCACAAGCGGCTTGGTAACATCACGGATGGTCAGATCGCCATACAGCTTGGCCGTTTCTGGGCCGGTCTGCTCAACACGGCTGCTCTTGAATGTAATATATGGGAAGGTAGCGACATCAAAGAAATCGGGCGACTTGAGATGGCCATCGCGGCCAGCGTCGCGGGTGTTGATGCTAGCAGCTTCGATCTGTACAGCGACTGATGCGGCAGCAATATTGCTCTCATCAGCATCAAGCGTAACCGTAAACTTTTCGAACGCGCCGCGAGCCTTTGAGATCATCATATGTCGGACACTAAATTCAATGCTTGAGTGACTGTAATCTGTTTGCCAGGCCATTGGAGTTCTCCTTTGAGAATAAATAACTTCTGATGACAACAGCTTACCCCGTGAGCGTGAGCAGCAGCGTTAACGCGTGCGTTAACACAAAACAAAAGCATAACACCGCAAGAGGCAGCAGATACCGCAGCAGCTACTGATCTTATTCTTAAACTACCCGCAGAAGACCGCAATAACCCGATCCCCGAAGCAACTTCACAAGCAACTTTAGAATCGGTGGGAGGTGCAATGTGAGTGTTGCACC
This sequence comes from Roseiflexaceae bacterium, assembly GCA_031362265.1. GTDB lineage: Bacteria > Chloroflexota > Chloroflexia > Chloroflexales > Roseiflexaceae > JANLSE01. The sequence goes on along the minus strand of JANLSE010000627.1, from coordinate 4,081 downwards.
CTACACCACATGGATCGAGTCGCGTGACTCGGGCACCGGCTGGCTCTGCCTTGGTACGATTGTCGGCAACCCTGATCGGAAGGAAGAGCATACCTTCGCCGAACACTGGTACCAGTGGCCTGCTCAGAAGGACGATGCGCTTAAAGAAGTCGCCACGTGGATAGACCAGCGCTTCAACATCTACAACACACCATGCCTCTTCAGCGAGCCTGTGCGCGGCTATGCGACTGCACTACCAACCGATAAGCTATGGATCGATGATGCGGCAATTGATGGCGCAGAATTGATCCAGAGCAGCGAAGGCAACTACCAGAGTTGGTTGCACCTAGATCGACCAATCAGTGCTGCAGAGCGCAAGCACCTGCAAACCGCGATCGCTGCTGAGCACAAGGCCGATAGCTGCTCAGGCGATGCTGTTCACCTGGCTCGTGTGCCTGGTGGGTGGAACACCAAGCACGAACCGTGGCAAGTGCAGATCGTTCGGCTTGCGCACAAGGTGTTTTCGGTTGACGAACTCTTCACCCGCTATGGCCAGCCTGACCCAGCCCAAGCGATCCGAACACCAGGCAAGATTGAAGTTCGCAACGAAGACTGGCAGAACCTACCCGCAGGTGAACGCCTGGCGCAATCACCACGCTTCGTGCGCCTTCGTGAGAAGAACGAAGACCTCAACACGGTATGCGAGGGTGGCAGAGTCAAACTTACATATGAAGATGGACGCGAGGATGACACAGCGAACTCGGCCCGCGCCGTATTCTTCTTACAACTGGTACGCGCTGGGTATCCGATGGCCGAGATCCGCGCGCTGTGGTTGCATTTTGAAGCACAGATCACCAGCAAACCTATCAGCGCTTATGACTACAAGCGCGACTTTGCCCGGTTGGAGATCCGCTACAAAACAACGATTGACGCCTATCAGCCACGCGTAAAACCAACCCGCTGGATGACACCCAGCGAACCCATGCCAGCAGGCGGGCGCTATCTAGAAATTACTGCTGGCCAACTACTCGATTACTATTTCAGCATTGCCGACTCTGGCCCAACCGGCACAATCGTCGATTGCAACATGCTCGATGCTGCCCATGCGCTGGGTGTGAGTGTGAGCACCATCCGACGGCGTGAGCACGAGCTGGCCAGCGAAGGCGCAATCACGCGGGTGCTCTCTGACGACCGGCAACACTCATGGGTGATACTTGGGTACGTGGTGCCAAAACGCAATGCAGAGCCATTCATACATACACCATACCAGATCGAAGAGTCGCCAGGAGTGCCAGCACGAACGGATGAGTTGATTGCGAACGTCCTACCAAAATTAGACATTGCGCATTCTGTTGCGGAGAACGCGCCAGAAATGGGCGTATGTGAGGAACAGGCGCATGTTGAACAAACACAACCATCAGCCCTGAGCGAAGCGATTGCTACTGCCCTCGCAATGCCTGCGCTGCTCGACAGCGAACCGCACAGCGAAGCACAGCGACCCAGCGCCGCGCCAATAGCGGCTGGGCCTAGCTGGCTAGGGGGTTGTGTCGCTTCTTCACCAAGCCAAGACACGCCACCGCCCGATCAGGTCGCCAGGAGCGTCTCGGTTGATGCTGCCGTTGCAGAAGCGGTTGCGGTCTACGGAATGCCACCGGAACCCAGCGCAGCGCAAATTGCGGCGCTCCTGGCGGACACCAAGCGCATGGCGCAATTGCAGCGGCGCAAGCCCAACACGCCGCCTGAGCAGCTCGCATTCAAGGCCGTGAAGCGTCAGAACGTAGCCACCTACCAGGCAGTCTATCGTAAGTACGTGCACGACAATACACCAGGCTTTCGCACCGACGCGATCAACCAGGCGCTGCGCACCGAGCTGCTACGGCGCGATCTACAAACCGCAACACCCGCCATGCTGCGATCGCAACTGCGCTTGTTTGAGAAGCGTTATGAGACCCAGCGCAAAGCCAAGAGCCGATCATCCGGTTGGTGGTGGTTCGCTGCCGAGCTGGTGAAGCAAGAACAGCAGCGCCGCCCGGCTGACCCAGGGCGCACACCACGGCGTGAGCAGCCACCAGAACGGGCGTTGGTGCAGCACGTGCTTGACGACGCGGCATGGGAAGCGCTGGAAACCTACCGTGCTCGCAATCCCTTGAAGCGGGTGGTACCAGTGGCACCCACTCGGCCATCCGCGCCGGTCACACCAAGCACTGAGTTGGTTTACGACGGGGGAATAGTCGCACGGCTGAAGGATCGACTCGCAGCGAACGCAGGAGCACGTCAATGACCAACCAACAATACACACCACCGCCTGGGCCGGTCGCAGCCGAGCAGGATCTGTTCGAGTTGGGTGATCTGGTTGAACATGCCACCGATCGATTCGGCTCAGCCGTGGCTGATGTAGCAGCTCAAGCGGCGCTCCTGGCCGCCCAGCACGTTGTTGGTGTGGCACGCGGCGAGTCACTACCTGGCTTGAAGCAGGAGCGTACAGCCTTCTCTGAGCAGAGCTTTATCACCATGGAGCAGAAGGCTAACCTGGCACTGAGCACGGCTCGCTCCTTTTTGAAGCGATTTGATGAGTTGGCCAGGGATGTGGAGACCTGCATCACGCAGGTGCGTGGGTTCGCTACCCTGATTAAGTCCAACCGTGAACTAGAGCTGGCCAATCTCACCCAGCGAGTAGATAGCCTGGCGAGTGAACTTGCCAAGCGAGAAGCGCAGATCACCGAGATGGCCCAATTGCTTGAAGCGGCAGGCACCAACTGGGCAGAACTCCCACCGGCAAGTGTTGTGGTGCAGGAGTTGATTGACAAAGCCTACAGCGCTTCGCTCGCAGCCGAGCGGTTCACAGAGACCCGTCAGCGCGTAGCGGCCCTGGAACGAACGATCGACGCCCGCGATCGGGCACGCCAGGCTGCCAGGTCGCAGGGCTTGCGTGTTCGGGCGGCAGCACTTGGCAACGAATTCACAAGTGAAGAGATCGAATTACTTATCGCCGCGCTGCAAGAAGCGCAGAAGAAGTTGCCCGCGAATGCACGCGTGGCAGCCTAGTACACAAGGAGTCTCCTATTATGGCTAAAATCATTCACACCCTCGAATCAGTCGAGAAAGCAGCAGAGCGCCAACATGCCGAAGTCAAACGATTGGAGTCGCTTCTGGATCGCAAACGAGTCGCCGCGTCCGAAGTCGATCAGGCAGTTCTCTTGTACCAGGCATTGAGCGCCCAAGCCACCGAGTTACGCAGCGGACGGCCTATGCTGCCTGAGCAGCGCGCCCTGCTGGGCCTGCCCGAGCCCAAGAGCAGCTTGCCGTGGCCTGCACCGAAGCCCACAGCCAAGACCGCACCCAAAGCAGCACCGCCCAGCCCACGCCAGTCGGTGCAGACGACCGCACAGTATCGGGCTCGATTCGAGCGTGCAGGGCAGGTATTGCAAGAACGTCGGCAGGAGCGGGCGCGGAAGGCTGCTGAAGCCCTTGAGGCGCTGGGTGCAAGTATCAAGGCCACCAAAACGGCGCAGCTTCAGCAGCCCTTTGTGGAGAAGCAGCGCAAGCAGCAGGCCCAAGCCCAGCAGGAGTTGGTGACTTGGTCGTATGGAGTGAAGCTTCGTGAGTGGATCGAGATTTACAATCGCGACTAGGAGCACTGTATGTTGAAAGCATTCACCCGCAAACAACCCGCTGAGCTCGTGCCAGCACCCGAGCCAGCCAAGCCACCAACGCAGATGGAACAAGCCCGCGCCGCCCTGGTGTCAGCCCAAGAACTGGTTGCCAACTTGACGTCTCGTGCTGCTGAGTGCAGCGCCATGGTGCGCGCGCTGCCGATCATCGATCCGAAGATTCCGATTGAAGATCGGATCGAAAGCGAGACTCGTGCCGCGATAGCTAAATCAATTGCCGAACGAATTGCCCGAGAATTGAACGACGCCCGCGCGCAGGTACATCAGCGTGAGCAGGAGCTGGAGCGGGTGAACGCCGATAGCCACCAAGTACAAGCGATGGTACGCTACCGACAGAATCGCCTGGAACCGCACGTGAAGCATGCAGACGATCTGCGCACGATACTCCAAGCCTTGCCCACCAATCTCCAGGCGATAGCCTACGCGCTGCC
>JANLSE010000622.1:0-6728 GCA_031362265.1 Roseiflexaceae bacterium | reverse complement strand
ATCGGTGCGCATACCCATCTTGGAACCGTTCAGCAGAAGTGTGTTGCCATGCCAATGTGGGGTATGGAGATCGACCTCAGTGCCAAGCGCAATAACATACCAGCGTACCTTCTGACCAACCTTGGTGCTCAGCCCAGGAATGTTTCCATAGACATAGCCATTAACCCCGTGCATCAGGTTGCTCTCGGCAAACTCCTCATCCTCATTGGCAGCCTCTTCATGGGCCAATGCTGGCTGGCTTGCGAATTTGTCGATATTCTCATCAAGATACAGGCTGTTGTTCTCATTCATGACCTCAAACATCGTCACGAGTTCGCGGTCAACATCCTTCGGAGAACCATCTGGCTTCGCCTGGCCACGTGCAGTAATAATTATCACCCCAGTTAAGCCGCTATAGGTGTCGGCTATTTCGTCAGTGTGCGAGTGGTACATCCACAACACCGAGCTTGGATCAGCAGGCCCAGGCCCAGCGCGCTCAGGGACATCCCACTTATAGGTGTAGATCTTGCCAGGCTGAACAGCATCATCAGCTTTGTCGTTGTTGCTTGTTCCATCTGCGTATGGTGCGCCTTCGCCATCTTTCTTATAGAAGACACCATGTGGGTGGACGCTGGCTGGGAATGGGGTGTTGTTCTTGAAGGTGACAACGATACTATCACCAACTTCAGCACGAATTACTGGGCCAAGCAACCCAAGGTGTTTCCAATCTGCACTCACTGGTTTCAGGGTTTTGAAGGTTGCATCAGTATACTCGCGATAGAGCGATTTACGATAGACTTTACCGATCCGATCTTTTCCCGATTGAACAAAGACATTCGCCGTATCATCGAATGGCTGGCCAGTAATGGCATTACGCCCAAGTGGTGCATAATCCCAATCGACGCTATCCGCTGCGATAAAGTATTGCCGGGTTGTTCCAGCTGCAGCAATACTGGGGTTTGCTTGCGCAAAAACACCTATTGCGAGTAATGCAATGATTACAACCAAAACACCAACACCACTCATCAGCTTGGTCTGCCCTCTGATTTGAGAAAATGTGAGCATACTAGCCTCCTATTACCGTATGCAGCATGAGCTCCTCCACATACCTTTGGGAATATCACCACGCCATATAAAGCCTGTTACACTCTGTATATAGATAGTATGTCCCTATAAGGCCCTATTGATAATTGCCAATGGTCTAGATATTGAACCTGACTAAAGTCAGGTAAGTGCTATTATTCAAAACAATCCAAACCAGAAAAGCGAGCAACCCAATGGCCAACACACAACAGACACAGCGATGGTATGACGCCTATATCTTCGACCAAGATGGAACGCTCTATTTAGGTGAACAATTGCTCCCTGGCGCGGCAGAGACCGTTGCGGCATTGCGGGCGGCAGGTAAACGCACGGTGTTCCTCTCGAATAACCCAACAAAGACGCGCCAACAGTACGCGGCAAAACTCAGCGCCATGGGTATTCCCACACCGATCGATGATATCGTTCACTCTTCATTCGTCATGGTACAATGGCTACAGCGCACAGCACCAGATGCGCGGCTGTTTGTGGTTGGTGAGGAACCACTCAAAAACGATCTACGGGCAGCCGGGTTTCAGCTCTCGGAGCAAGCCAATGAAATCGATATTGTTGTAGCCTCATTCGACCGCACCTTCACCTATCAGAAGCTCCAGATCGCCTTCGATGCGATCCGCGGCGGCGCTCGCCTTGTGGCAACGAACCCCGATCGTTATTGCCCAGTACCTGGCGGTGGCGAACCCGATTGCGCAGCAATAATCGGCGCAATTGAAGCCTGTACAGGTGTGACCTGTAACCCAATTGTTGGTAAGCCTTCGCCTATTATGACTGCAATGATTCTCACCCTACTGAATATTCCCCCCGAACGCTGCATCATGATTGGCGATCGATTGGAAACTGATATTGCCATGGGTATCGCCGCCGGCATGGCAACCTGTCTGGTCTTAACTGGGGATGCAACCAATGAGAAACTGGCGGCCTCGGGGCTCCAGCCAACCCTGGTACTTGAGCGAATCGATGGATTATTAGCCATAAGCACGCCAAAAACCTAGGATCGTTGTGCGAGTTTGCCCATATCCATACGTTTAATTCCGATGTGGACGCGAACCACAAGCCGTTGCCACGCACGCAATACCCCAGCACCACGTTCGTGCTTATTACCAAGAGATCCCATCCCACCTATACAGAGAGAGCCGCTATGGAACCTACACTTCACAATCGCACCGAAGATGAAGTATCGCCGCTTACGTTTGAGCTCCATATTCAGGCTGGCGATCTGCAAGCGCAATGGAAGCGCTGCAACATGGTCGCGAACTATATTGCAGAGTATGTTTCATACCAGTTCTCTGAACGCGAATGGGCAGAGAATCTTATTTCAACCGTAACTAATGAGTTTCTTGAGGCGGTTTCATCATTGTCGCCAGCAGAGGCGGATCTCCTGGTGCGCTGCCGCCATCGTGAGAGTGATCTGGTGATAGAGATTGAGCATGGCCTCCGCCCCGACATCGCGCAACCATACGCCACATTACTCAACGAACTGGCGCATGAGGTGAGTGATGAATATTACCTGAGCCGTCTTACAGCCAATAGACCAGTAGTCGGATTCAACCAACTTGGCCTCACAATGGTTGCTCACGACTTTGGGGTCCGTATTGTTGGTAGCCTGAACAACGCAAAAACCCAAGCCTCTATTCAAGTTGTCGTACCGATCCGCACACCGCATATCTGAGCCATTTCGCCTATGCCAACAGTGGAGATTATAATGAAATACTCCGGCCCAACCTACTCGCTCAGCTACGACCCAATCGATCAGCAGATCAATTTTGAAGGAACTCTCCGCATCGCCGATCAAGCCGAGACGACCGCACTCTTTACATATCTAACCCAGATCCACGATCTGGTACAAGGCACACTCCGCCTTAATTTTCGCCGTTTACGCTATATCAATGCAGAGGGGATGCGGGCACTCTCGCTTTTTGTTGCCTTTGCACGTGGCCGCAATGCCCTGACGCTCAAGATTATTGCCTCGGCGGTATTGGCCTGGAGCGTTCGCTCATTGCCCAATCTCTGTGCGCTCTGGGAGCGGGTTGAATTCCTGATCTACGACCAGAATTTCTATAAGAGCCAAGAAATTGTTGAGGATCTCGATTTTATTCCCATTTTGCGCAACCAAACTCGCATTCTCTGGCCGCTTGAGAAGGAAGTGCTCAGCCGCCATGGCCTGGCGCGCGGTATGCGTGTGGCCGATATCTGCTGTGGCTGTGGTGATGTACCCCTGCTTATGATCCGCGAATTGGCCCCAAGCTTCGCCCTTGGAATCGATCATTCCGAGGCGGCAATCGGCTATGCGCGTAATTTACAGCGTGAGTTCAATGCCCATAATGCCGAATTTCAGCGTGGTGATGCAACTGCGCTCCTGATTGATGACGCCAGCTTCGATTTTGTCTCCTGTCGCCTTAGCCTGCAAATTTTCTCACAACCGGATCTGATTTTGCGCGAACTGATGCGGATCACCAAACCAGGCGGACGGATTTATGTCACTGGCGAAGATTATGATCTGATCATTGGTAGCCCAGAGGAGAAGGCTATTCGCACCACATACGAGCGTGCCGCAACCTATGGTGACGAACTTGGAATGGATCTGCGCAATGGCAAAAAGCTTTATGGCATGTTAGCATCCGCACGGCTCGAAGATATTCGAACAGATCATATTGTCGTCGATACGAGTGTCGCCGACCGCGAAGCGTTTGCTGCTGTTGTTGAGAGTTGGCGTGATTTCTCGGTATTTACAATCGGGAACCGCTTAGGTTTACACGAAGCTGATCGTGATAGCCTTCTACATGGGTACGATGCGCATCTGCGCACCATCCGGCGTCCACATGGCTATGCAACATGGACAGTAATCGCTTGTTCGGGCCGCAAACCATTAACGCCGATTGCATGAGATGACAGGAACAACCAATGGGCCTAATCAATTCTATCCGCGGTTTGTATGGCCATAGCTTCCGACGTAAGCTGCTTCTCTTCAACCTGCTAGCTGTGTTTCTGACAGCAACATTGCTGACGGTTTTTTTGTTGAATAACTTTCGTACAATCACAAACTATGCGCTGGCACAGACCAAAACAAGTACCGAACAGAGCGCGAATGAATTCCTTGATCGCTACGCCCAGGAAAAAGCCACATCAACCTGGTTGCAGCTCCAGGCTGTGCAGAATAATCTGACGATCCTTGGAAAAACAGCCCAAAAACTCATCGATAACCGTGCTGTTATTCGGGCAAACCCAACGATACTTGAATTTCCGCTCTTCACCACCGAACTATCTGAACAACGTGGCGCACTAAGTGCTGCTGCCGATTCACGCTATGATGCACTTATCCCACCGCAACTCGCCAAAGATCCAAATGCCAAATCGGTTCTAGCCGAATCAGCGCTGCTTAATCTAAGTATGGATGCCATCTATGAGGCTAATGCAAATAATGGCATTATGTATTATGTTGGCGACCCTGAGCTGCCGGTTACACGTGCTTACCCAAATATCCATCTGGTCGACGCGCTTGGTGATGGCCTAGATAAACTGTTCTGGAAAGATTATTTCGCGCCGAATGTTGCTGGCTGGGCGCGCTGGTATGGGGACGCTGAATTGCGTAAGCAGATCCCCAGCCCAATCACTGTTGAACCTCCATATGCCGATGCCGCTGGGCAAGGCCTCGTTGTCACAATGTTTTACCCGCTGTGGGATTCGCAGAATAACCGTTTCGCCGGGGCGGTTGGCGCTGATATTACGCTTAATAATATCATCGAGAATGTACTCTCCTTCAAGGTTGCACGGACTGGTTTCGCCTTCCTGATGAATGGGAAGGGCGAGGTCATTGCCATGCCCGAAGCAGGGTTTAAGCTCTTTGGGATCGACCTGACTGAAACGCGTCAGGGCAGCCTCGTGTACTATCGCGGCGCACTAAGCGGCTCCAGTGATCCAGAAGTTCAGAAACTGGCAACAACAATTGGCGCAAATGAGAAAGGGCTCCTCAAAGCCTCGCTACGTGGCCCAAATGGGGAACCACGTGATGAGCTAATCTCGTATGCCAGCCTACCGCCACTCTCGAATAGTAACTACGAGCAGGATCGCTGGAAAATAGTGCTGGCAGTGCCAGAGGCCGAAGTCTTCGAATCACTGACGGCTACTGAAGCGGCAATTAATGCCGAACGCTCGCGCCAAGTGTTTATTTCACTCGCCCTTGTGCTTGGCTTTCTTGTCGTTGTAACCGCTATTTCGGTGCAGGTTTCGGGTACCACCACACGCGACTTACGCACACTCGCAACCGCTGCAGAAGGGATTTCCGCTAAAAATTACGCAGTCGATTTACGCCTACGCAGTGAAGACGAGATCGGCCAGCTTGGCCACACATTCCAGGGGATGGCGCGTGAGATTCGCGATTATACTACCAACCTAGAGGCCAGAGTTGCCGAGCGCACAATCGATCTCCAGAGTGCCAATGCGGAAATCACTCGCCTTAATGAACAGTTGCGTGGCGAAAATGTACGCCTCGGAGCCGAACTGGATGTCGCACGACGCCTGCAAATGATGGTATTGCCACCTGAACGTGAGACCCAGGCGATTGTTGATCTCGATATCGCCTGCTTTATGCGCCCAGCCGATGAGGTTGGTGGTGATTACTACGATGTCCTTCAAGTTGGTGATTCTGTCTATCTTGGGATCGGTGACGTTACTGGCCATGGGTTGCCAGCTGGCATTGTGATGCTTATGGCGCAAACTGCGTTTCTGACCCTTTCACAGAGTGGTGAGCGCGATATGCAGCAGATCGTTTCGGTATTGAATAGTGTGCTGTATCACAATATTGTCCGTATCCAAGAAGACAAAAACATGACGCTTTCGCTGTTAGAATATCACCAGCGTGAGTTTACGATCGTTGGGCAGCATGAGTCGGTACTAATCTGCCGCACCAATGGTCAGATCGAAATCATCGACACTCTCGATCTTGGGCTGCCAATGGGCTTGGAGGAGGATATCTCTGGGTTTGTGACAGCACGCCAGATGCGGCTTGAGCCTGATGATGTTATGCTGCTCTACACCGATGGCGTGACTGAGGCCGAGAATAGTGCTCACCAGCAGTTTGGAATCCCCAACTTGGCTGCGAGCTTGGCGCGCTACCACGATCTAAGCGCTTCCGATATCCGCAGCCGTGTGATCGACGACGTCTATACATTCATTGGCAATACCCGCATCTACGACGATATCTCATTACTGGTGATCAAGCAGCGATAGGAGTGCCTGCCGATGACTGATCTGGAAACATATGGGTTCTGGGCCGATATTGATCCTGTTGGGGTGCTTAGCCACCAGCAGATCGAACTCAATGCGGCGCAATTGGCCGAGTTCTGGCGGCGTTGCAGCCTGAGCGCCGATTTTTGGTCGCGCTATACCGCGCTGTTTGTCGCAGTTCCAGCACCACCAGGCCATCTTCGCCGTACTGCAATCGAGCAGGTACTGGCATATCTGCTGAATGAATTATTCGAGAATTGTGCCAAATTTAGCGATGCCCCGATCGATACCATCCGGTATAATGCATGGGTTCGTGAGGAACAGTTTATCTTCCAGATCACTAATCATATCTCATCTGAACGGCACCAGGGGTTTGCCCGCTTTATTCAGGAGCTTCTTGCGTGTGATCCAGAGGAGGAGTATTTTCG
>JANLSE010000621.1:0-2220 GCA_031362265.1 Roseiflexaceae bacterium | reverse complement strand
GCACCAACAAAGCACCGGCTAACGCCAGTGCTAAGCTGGCCTGCCGAACACCACCACTAGAATGCACAAACGCCAGCATGCCACCTTGCGTTATAGACTTGCCCTGATTCGGCAGGTCGGCTTGAGCACCTTGTTGGACGGGAGCGGACGGAGTACAGGAGTAATCATTATGGAAAACGCATACGTTGGCTTGGTATTTCGCTCAGCCAACATGGATAAAACGTATCCTTCCCGACGAGATGCGCAATGGGTGAACATGCCTTGGTTCGGCTCCACACGCTCTTTTATGATGCTTGCTGATGTGGTACCATCGGGGCGCGAGGAGGCTCCACCTGAACGGGGAGAATCATTCGTGCTTTCTCGCGATAAAAGGCGATACGCTCTGCTGGTGTTGCATGGCGCAATTGTTGCGCATGGGACTCACGAATAGCACGCGTCATCGCGATGGCTTTAATCGTTGGGTTCGTCATAGGTTGCCACCTCTCGTGGAGAATAAATAACGAGTGGTTTGTAGCCACTTTCCAAATTCACCGCGTTAAAGAGCCGAATTTTCTGATAATGCACAATGTGCTTGAAGTTCCAGCTCACCAACACATCCACTTCAGCGATCGTTGCTAGGGCAATATGCAGTCCATCATCATAGAATTTGGGCGTCAGAATCGCCCGTGCTTGATAGCGATCTGCCAGCAGAATGGCATCTGGTGAAAGGGCAACCAGCCCGTGGGCGTAGGTCGCAATCTCCGCAAACAGGGTTTGCACGACTGCTGGTGCATCGGCAATTTCGGCAGCAACGACATCGGAAACGACTGGAACGAGCCGATGGGCGCGGAAATCCTCCATCAGCGCCTGTGACCACGGAACAAACTCCTCATCAAAGCACCCACCAAAGACCGATGTATCAATATACACACGTTGTAGTTTCATACGGCTATTGTACTCGTTTTTCCGGAAGCATGCCAATGCGAATGCAAACGCTCAACAGGATAGGGCTAGTCGCTTCTCGTGAGAATAGCTCCCGTCCAACGCCAGCATTCACCCGCCTGCCGGAAGTGATGCCTTGACTTATGTCAATCCTAAACCACAAGATTATCCTGTTTTCCGACTCGCCCCGATCCCGGCAGGTCGGCGTGAAATGCATTGTTGGGCGGCACAGCGGATTAGCTGAACGGGTTACGCCTTTTAGAATGTGCATAATCGTCCGCCTCAGCCTGTTTCCCCAACGAGTCGACGGGAGACACGAGATGCTCACTACCCTTGAGGGTAATGCCGTGTCAAAAAATCTGACGCGATATCATTGAACCAACCAGGACGCTCGTTTGGCGGCCCATGACCAGTATTCGGTAGCAGGCAAAGCTCCGCATTTGGGAGCAATCGATACAGCTCAGTTGGTACGGCAACCGGGAAGAACGGATCGCGGTCTCCGTGCACAAGCAAGACGGGTATTTGGATAGTACGGAGCTCGTCTATCTCCGGAAAGTCCTCACTATGGGCGTGTATGTGAAGATCATGGAAGGCCGTAACCACACTGCGCCAGTGATCAGATCCCAATGCAGTATGTGCGGTTTGCAAGTACACTTGGTACCCCTCATCCAGAGTCTCTAGTGATGTCTGCAGTTGAATAGCGCGGCTTTCCTCCGTAAAGTAGTATGTCCCTCCTGCGAGGATGCTGACTACGGGGAGTGCTGGAGCATAGGTTGCCAGCGAGAGCAGCAGCATTGCACCAGTACTTTCACCGCAAAAAGCTGCCTTGTCGATCTGAAGCGCCTGACAGAGCGCAATAATATCGCGCGCAAACTGTCGATGGTTCATGCCCGCCGCACCATGCGGATTATCTGTGCGGCCATGACCACGGAGATCAGGGACAATTAGACGATAGTAGGCGCCGAACGTGGCAAGCTGGTTTGCCCAAAAATCACCGGTCTGTGTAAACCCATGGAGCAGAATGAGCGGTGGGCCGTTCGGCGTACCATGCTCTGCATAATACATCTGCATGTCGTCAATCATAATAAAGGCCATAACATTTCCCTTCTTGTGCTGTTTGAGCGGACAATCAAGGCGTGATAGTGTCGATAACGACGTGGAGCAGGAAGCCGCGATCGCGATCCATCTGCGGATGAGTCCACACCAGATGGTTTGACTTTACCACAGATGTGGGTGTATCGGTTCAGCCCCAAGTTTCGCATCGATGCCGCCCAACGCCAGCGCTAAGTTGGCCTGCCG
>JANLSE010000586.1:0-8995 GCA_031362265.1 Roseiflexaceae bacterium | reverse complement strand
GAAATGAACTATGTACCAGCACCTTATCGCCAGAACAGAGGCCAAGATCGGCAAGATCATTACTGAGTGATGTACGTGTAATTTCCATCGCATGATTGTAGCACGAGCGACGGAGCGACGGAGCGACGGAGCGCAAAAGCGCAAGAATGTTATGCGTTATGCGTTATGCGTTATGCGTTATGCGTTGTGTGTTATGCGTTATGCATTATGCGTTCAATCAAAAGGATTGTATATATGTCGAGTTCTCAACCCAGCATCCGGCGGCGGGTGATTGCAATGGCTGGCCCGATCATTGGTGAAAATTTACTTCAGACATTACTTGGCGTCGTTGATACGATTCTTGTTGCAGGGTTAGGTGCAACTGCGCTGGCCGGTGTTGGCACCGCGCTCAATGTCACGTATATTCTGGTTGGCATCATGATGGTCATGACGGTTGGTGCTTCGGTGCTCGTTGCACAGGCCGTTGGCGCGGGTAATTGGGCCGAGGTTAACCGCATCGCTCGCCAGTCGATCATTTGGGGTATTCTTATTGCGATTCCGATCGGCGTGGTTGGGGTTCTCTTCACACCAAATATTGTTATGTTGTTTGGCATGGCGCCTGATGCAACCCAGATTGCGATTGAATATTTACATGTCACGATTTCAACCTTTGTAGCGCTAACACTTATGATGTTGGCGGGTAGTGTGATGCGTGGAGCAGGCGATAGCCAGACACCCCTGAAGGTTACGATTCTGGCGAATATTCTCAATCTAGCACTCAACTATGGGCTGATCTACGGCCATTTCGGGTTACCTGCGCTTGGGGCGATCGGTAGCGCCTGGGGTACATTGGCCGCACGGCTGGTGAGCGCACTACTGCTGGTTTGGTTACTCTGGCGTGGCACCGCTGGCATCCGAATCGCAGGGCGAACTGGTTGGTGGCCACGAATCGCAGTGGCACGTAATCTCCTGCGGATTGGCTTTCCAGCAGCCATGGAGGAAGTCGTAATCATTGTTGGCTTTGCCGCACTTACACCAATTATTGCTGTGCTTGGAACCGATGTTATTGCGGCCCATCGCACGGTTATCACAATCCTCTCGTTCTCCTTTCTCCCGGGTATTGGCTTCGCCGTTGCCACTACAGCACTGGTTGGGCAAAGTATTGGCGCTCGTGATATGGCGGCGGCACGCGCAGTAGCAAAAGAAGCAGTGCGCTGGGCATTGATTTGGATGGGTGGCATTGGGATACTTTTTATTATGTTTGCACCCCAGGTGATGCAGCTATTTAACGCGAATGATGCTATGAATGCTGCGGGCATTACCGCAATCCAAGTAGCTGGCCTCATTCAGGCGGCCTGGGCTGGAACCTTTGTCTATGCAGGTGCATTGCGTGGCACAGGCGATACACGTAGCCCAATGGTTATTTCGGGCACAATGATGTGGGTGATGGTGGGGTTGGCCTATTTAATTATGCAGATTATGCCATCACTCACTGCTGTCTGGGCTATGTTCCTACTTGTTGGCCCAATTGAAGTATGGCTATTACGCCGCGCATGGCTCAAGCACCTGAAAAGCGAGGTGAGCGTGGAATCCCAGAGCTCTGCAACGGCATAGCAACTCCGTGTTCTCTGCACCCAAAGGGTACCCGCTGTGGTGAACTAACACCGTTTTGTCTGGCGCAGGGTTGTATCGACGAAAATGTTAGAGCGCTTATGGCACTTTGCTGATTTTGAGTGCGATATCCTGGCTAAATTCGGGCAGAGTCAGATTGAGGGTTCCAGCAGTGGCGGTTGCCGTAAGTGGTGCAAGATCGGTACCTGTCCATGGATCGAATGGCCGAACGGAATAGCTGCCATCAGCAAAGCCTGCCACGCTGAGTGTCACACCACTGCGCGGTTCGCCAGGGGTACGATCCTGCACCCAAACGATACCATAATCTGTAGTGGCAAGCGCGTTGGCCGTCAGGCTTTCGCCCTTGGCATGTGCTTCAGCCAGTTTGAGATCAAGTTTCGTGAAGGGGATATCGGCAACAAATCGGCCAAGATTGCCAAGCTGTGCTAGGACTTTATCGCTTGTACGACCCCATCTCGAAGTGTCGCTCCAACGTAGTGGCGTAATGGCCGCTCCATGAGTGAGCGCCAACCAGATACTATTGTGAACCAGGCGCTCATCAATCGCGCGGTTGGTTGTGCCAAATTCACCAACCACATTTGGGCGGGGTTGCGCCTGCCACATGCGCGCAGTCCAATCCCCAACCGAGTCGCCCATGCGAATTGCATCCTTCTGTTCGGCATACACATGTACCTGTGGAATATCGGTAACAGCAAAACCAGCGGCCCAGTTCTTGTCGCCCGAGAGTGAGGCAGTGGTTGGATGGCGATAGGGATCGTGACGTACAAAATACTCGTTAATCTTGGCATGCCATGCATCCTGTTGCGGCCCAGCACTGGTTCCATCCAATTCGGAGACAGTCATCCAGATGATTGACGGGCTATATCCCCAGCGTGCGATCAGATAGCGATAGAGATTCTCCTGTACTCGCCAGGATTCTTCACTACTAAAGAAATCGGCAGCATTGGGCGTAATCCGCCGAAAACCGTTCTTATCCCAGCTGCCATTACCCCAGGGGTGGCCTGCACCGCGTAGCAGGTTATGATCCCAGATAGTGTAGACGACAGTCATACTCAGGCGCTCAGCACTGGCCAGATAGGAATCGATCAACCGCATATCGGTTGGATCGAAGTCTGTGGGTGCATTCCCAAAGAAGGTGAAGTCGTAGTGTGGCCACCAGACCACCAAGTTCTCGCCAGCCGCCCGCATACGCTTCAGTGTCTTGAGTTCACCATCCGCATCGAAGCGCGCATCGCCAAGTGTGAATGCCTCACAATGGCCAACACCATAAAAAGGGGTTCCATCGTGGTAGATCAGGTAGCGCGAGCTGAGGGCTGGGTCGCGCCAACTGGCAACCTGAACCCAACCATGGCGATCTGAAGCCTGAACGGCAAAGCTCCCTGCGGAAGAATTGGCATCACCAAAGCGATCATGCACGCGCACCGTGTAACGCCAGGATCCTAGCTCACTGGGCGTGAAGCGTATACGCCAGGTATTCTTGCCATCCCAAAATCCAGGGATCTCCCAATTGGCACCCGAGGGTGCCGTGAAACTAGCGCTAAGTGCGATTTGCTGACTATCGATTGGATCGTCGTAGCTTGCTGTGAGCGGGACACTTAGCTCGATCCGTTCATACAGCCCAAGCGTATTCCGGTCGGCAGTAACAGAACCAATGCTTGGTGGCTGGCCAGCAGGGGTTGCAGTTGTTGCCGGTGCCGCTGGTTGGGTTGGTTGCGCTGGGGTGGCAGCACAACCAGCTAGCAGCAGAAACACTATAAGGACGATAACCTGCGGCATGTGATACATATGGCGTATACGCATGGCGACCTTCCCTTAATCACACAAACTGCGGCAACCAGCGTGCTTGGGCTTCAAGCAATTCAGTTGTCATTGCACGGATCTGCGGCAATGTGCAGATCGCAGCTGTGAGCGGATCCAACATCACAGCATGATGAACAGCCTCACTATCGCCGCTGAGTGCAGCATGGACAATTAGCTCCTGGACATTAATATTCGTTCGGTTGAGCGCGGCCAATTGGGGTGGTAATGCACCAACATAGGTTGGTTGAATGCCACTCGCATCAACAAGGCAGGGAACCTCAACACAGCAGCCATGCGGCAGGTTGGTTATTAGATCACGGTTTGGAACATTTCCATTGATCTTGATCGGTCGATTCGTTTCCATGGCCTCGATGATCATTGAACCGTATTCGTGGCTATGCACGGTTGGCAGTGGTTTCTCGCCCGATGCTAGCGCGTGAAAGTCTTCTTGGGCATATTCCTGGCGCTCGATACAGTGGCGCAGGTAGCCACCGCTACGCGCAAAGTCAAACCAATGATCGTGTGGGTCGGTGAAACGTGGCACCAGATCGTTTTCAATCATGGCAGCATTCTTACGGAAGTACGGCACATATTCACTGGCATGGCCGCTCGATTCGGTAACAAAATAGCCGAAATGACGCATCATGTCGATCCGAATTGGTTCGGTGCCATAAATTTCGGGGCGCTCAGCTGCCGCCAGAATGCGCGGATAGAGATCTGCGCCGCCGGAGCGAAATTCTAAAAAGAATGCTTGATGGTTGATACCAGCGCAATGATAGACCACATCCGCATATGGCACCCCTGCCCATGCCGCAAGCATCTCGCTGGTGCCTTGGACGCTATGGCATAGCCCGACATGTGGCCGCCCAGTTGCGGCATCAACCGCCCAGCAGTTGGCGGCCATCGGGTTCACATAGTTCAACAAGAGCGCATCCGGTGCGACCATGTCCATATCATCGCAGATATCAAGAAGCACCGGGATTGTACGTAGTGCACGGAACACCCCACCTGGGCCAAGCGTATCACCAACACACTGGCCAACACCATATTTGAGCGGAATATCAATATCGGTCTGATAAGCGGCCAGCCCACCCTGCTGGAATGTTGTGATTACATACCCGGCATCCTTGATAGCAGCACGCTGATCGGTAGTGGCCTCAACGCGGGCTTTTAGGCCACGCTTGTCGATCAGGGTTTGCACGAGATCGCGCGCCTGCGCAAGCCGAGTCGCATCAATATCCATGAGTGTAATTGTCGCATCCTGTAGCGCAGGCGTGAGCAAAATATCACTACACAAATTGCGGGTAAACACAACACTACCTGCACCGATAAAAGTGATTTTGGCTGGCATAGGAAGCTCCTTAACTTACGGATTGTGGATCGTGGCAGTATAACACAGCGCAAGAACGCAAAAGCGCAAGAGCGCAAAAGCGCAAAAGCGCAAAAGCGCAAAAGCGCAAGAGCGCAGAATGTTATGCGTTATGCGTTATACGCTATGCGTTGTGCGCTGTGCACTCAGCCACGCATACGAATGAACTCTGGTTGGGCTACTTGCATGGCTTGTGGAACGAGCCCGGCACAGATTGCCTCAATATCATCGGCAACCAAGCGCCCAACGTTCAGGAGCGCCTCACCATTTGCGCCAGCCCGGTGTGAGGAGAGCACCGCATGGCGAGCAGCGCGAATCGGATGATCGCGGGGCAGGGGTTCCTCGGGAAACACATCGATCGCGGCACGGAACTGCCCTGCCAGCACAAGCTCAGTTAGCGCAGCAAAATCAACCACATGTGAGCGACTCAGCAGGATGAACACTGCATCAGGCTGAATCAGGTTCAATTTCTCGCGGCTTAGCAATGCCTGATTGGAGGTTGTGGGTGTGGCGAGCACAAAAATAACTTTGGAGGTAGCTAGCAATGTATCTAGGTCGCATGGTGTGACCTGCTGCCTACGCAGGAATGTATCGGTCAACCAGGGATCATAGACTTGAATGGAACAACCAAATGGCGCAAGTAATTTGGTCAATGAGCGTGCCAAACCACCAAAACCAATCAGGCCGATCTGTTTGCCATACAGGGTGAAGGGTGTGCCGATTTCGGTATCAAAAGCGGTATGGCTCCAGTTAGGGTCATCGCGCCGAAAGGCCTGATCGGTCCAGGCAATCTGGCGTGTACATGCGAGTGCCAACCCAAGGCCAAGTTCTGCGACAGCCGGGCCAAATGCAGGCGCACAGCTCAATACCCGAATACTACGCGCAAAACAAGTCGCGTAATCGAGGCTATTTGGTGAGGGGAAGCCACCACTAACCTCTAGAATCGCCTGTAATTGAGGGAAGCGGGCCAGATCGCCATGGCGCCAAGAGCCAGTGATAATTGCTGTCAGATCGGCTGCAATACGATCGACCTCAGCGGCGGGCATTGGCTCATCCTTGGCCCAGATGAGATTGGCAACTGCGTGCATGCGCTGGAGATCGTCGTTACTAAAGATTGTTGCCATGCGCCGAAACGATGGATCGAGCAGAATATGTGGTTTCATAGCAGTCCTCTGCCGCAGCAAAGCGGCGCTTCCAAATCTGTCACCGCGTGAGTATACACCAAAGACAACCTTTACCGTGGTTGTCGCCTCAAGAACGAACGCAAAGACGCAAAACGCAAAGGCTAGAAAACGCATAACGCAAAGGCGCAAAGATGCAAAGACGCAAAGGACTTGGTACTTAGCAGGCGAACACAAGGTTCGCCCGTACGATGCTGGCAAGAGCATGGGCCTGCTTGAGCGAGCCTCATGTTAGTTCTTGGTTCTTGGTTCTGCAGTTCCACAGTTCTGCGATTGGGAACCTTAACGTCAAGCGAATCGTCATTAGGAGCGTTAAGCACATGATTGAGGAAGAATACACAACCATGGATAGATTGAAGAACACCTGCATCTATCGCCAAGTGCTGATATTGGTGGTTTTGTTAGCTGGGATTCTGGCGCTCATGCCACAATCCAGCGCGGCACAATCGAATCAACGCTGCTTTAGCGAAACGGGCTATTGTATCTCTGGGGCCATTCGTGCGTACTGGGAGCGCAATGGTGGGCTGGCCGTCTTCGGTTACCCAGTGACGCACCAGCAGATCGAGGATGTCGAGGGAACCTGGCAAGGCCCAGTCCAGTGGTTTGAACGGGATCGCCTGGAAGATCATAGTAATCAAGGGATTGGTGTATTGGCTGGGCGGTTAGGGGCGCGCTATCTGGAACTCCAGGACACGCCCTGGCAGGCATTCGCACAGGTAGATGTATCGGAACGACCAGGGCATTGTATCCACTTTCAAGGGCGGTATGGCGAGGCTGCAGCACTCTATGGTGGCAGCTACAAACAGCTCAGTGATTGGAATCTGGATATCCCGCTCAATGACACATTCCATTTGTGGGAGCGCGGCTGTACCGTAAATGGCTTGGTGTGCCTGAGCACACGTCGAGTTTTGCAAGAGCGGAATGTCACGCCATATGAAGCACATGTGACAGTTGAATTCCGTACTGCGGATGGGCAACTATTCCGCACAAACGGCCAGAGCGCATTCACCTTCACTCTCAAGAAGATTGGTGAGCGCTGGCTGGTGATGGATCTGCCAGTGTATGTGGCGTAGCCACTGCATGTTCGATTAACGCAAAGGCGCAAAGACGCAGAGGTGCGAAGGCATGGGAATGAATGTCTGCACCTTTGTGTCTTTTTGGTTCAAAGAGCTGTATTCTCTCCAATCATCACACGACAATAAGCAACGTGTAATCTGGTATGATCGGGCATATTGGAATATCCACAACGAAGGGAACCTCTGTGCTTGGTACATACTGGCCTTTGTTACGGCGCAACCCCAACTATGCGCGGCTCTGGTTGGCGGATGCGGTGAGCCTGATTGGCGATTGGTTTAGCCTGATTGCACTCGCGATCCTGGTGTCGCGCTATAGTGGCGGATCTGGGTTAGCGGTAAGTGGGCTGTTACTTGCCCAACTGCTGCCTGCGGTGGTTATTGGCCCATTTGTTGGTGTCTTAGTCGATCACTGGGATCGCAAGCTCATTCTGATCGTAAGCGATATTGTGCGGGTTGCGATCACGCTTAGTTTTTTGCTGGTACGCGGGCCAGATGATTTGTGGATCGTGTATGCACTGACGATTGCCCAATTTTGCGTCTCCTCGATTTTCGAGCCAGCGCGCTCGGCGATGATGCCACGCGTGGTTCATGGCGCGGATCTTGTCAGTGCAAATGTACTCAGCAGCGTCACATGGTCGGCCATGCTGGCGATAGGCGGGTTACTCGGCGGGGTCGTCGCGGCCTATTTTGGCGTAACCACTGCGCTCATGCTGAATACCATGAGCTTTATCATTTCGGCGGCGCTCCTAACCCAAATCAAACCCGTCCATGGCGATTCATTTCTGCCAGAGCCAGCCACAGCTGAAGCGCCAAGGGGCGGGCTGCGCGATGGATTACGCTACCTACGTAAGCGGCCATCTAACGCAGCACTACTGATGCTCAAGGCTGGTAGTGCGGTTGGCAGTATTGAAACGCTGCGCGTGCTATATGCGACAACCATCTTTGCAGGCGCCGATCATGGCGCATGGTCGCTAGGCATGCTCTCGGCATCCGCTGGTGTTGGCGCGGTACTCGGGCCACTACTTCTGGAACGCTTCAATAATGGCACAACCAAACGGATGCGCTGGCTTTCGGCGGTTGGGCTGGCGGCATGCTCAATTGGCATTCTTGGGCTGGCGGGAGCCTCAGGAATCTGGATGGCAGCCATCGTGTTCGTTGGCCGCGCAATGGGTGGTTCTGCGGTCTGGACATATAGCGCGGTAATGATCCAGCAATCGACTGAAGACCATGTGCGTGGGCGGGTTTTTGCACTCGATTTTGCCGCCAGCCAATTTGTGGCTGTCTGTGCAACACTCATCCTCGGCTGGTTGCTTAACCATAGTAACGAAACAATTCTACGCGCTATAACCCTCCAGCTTGGCCTGATTACCCTCATCCCACTGACACTCTGGCTTGTGGCAGTGTTTCTGATTGAACGGAGCGAACGCCAAGCGGTAGTGATGGCCGAGGGGTGACAATGGCGTTTCAATGCAAAGGCGCAACGAAGGCATGCACTTACGTCTTTGCGTTGATTCCATTGGGGAATACTTCCAATCCATACAGCAGTGCCCAGGCGGCCAGTTGCGCAATCACATCCAGATTCGGCAGCAACTCGCCACGCAAAGCCAGTTCGCCACCAACCGCAGACCAGATTTGCTGCCCACGGGCAAACACTCCTACCCCATCGGCTGCTAGATAGGGGGCAAGCTGTGCTTCGTGCTGGCTAAACCATATGATATGGCAGGATGCATATGCGGCCAGCATAGCCAGATCGGGAACATCTGCGTTAAGTACCGCAACTCCTGTTGGCCGTGTAACCAGAACGAGTAGCCCAGCTAGTTGGCCTCGTTCTGTAGCGATTGTAGCAACATCGGGTAGGCCAAGGATGATACAGGCATCACAGGATGTAAAGGGCAAGCCATGCTCAGCAACACTCTGCATATTAGGCGTGCAGGTTAGTGCAGTCAGCGCAGGATCTG
>JANLSE010000548.1:0-1797 GCA_031362265.1 Roseiflexaceae bacterium | reverse complement strand
GTTGGCACATGGAAGCATGGATTGTAGCGACACCTTTCGCTTTTCGCCAATCAATCTAACTCACACCAAATATTCCGTGTCTCCGTGCCTGTACTCTACCCTGGATTGTACAATGCAGTCAGGTCATGTCAATAAAAACAGCCCAAATGTTTACAACCTTTAACAACTGAAATACCTGAATTCCTTAACCTCCTGTTCACCATTCGATCTCGCCTCGATCTAATCTTGCTTCTTTTTACACCTATGCTATCTAGTGGTATATTCAGGCATGAATTGTTTAACCGGATAGGTACATACCCATGCGTGTTCTGTTTCGCCTGTTTCTCTCCATGTTGTTCCTGCCCCTACTAATAGCGTGTGGCTCCTACGCATGGCGTAGCGGTGCAATGCTCCCTGATCCAAGTGCAGCACCCGAGATTGCGTTAACCAATCAGGATGGCAATCCTTTTCGGTTATCCGATCAACAGGGTGTGATCACACTCCTCTTCTTTGGCTATTCTTATTGCCCGGATGTTTGCCCAACGACACTGACGGATCTTGCAGCGGTGCGCAAACGGCTTGGCGCAGATGCCGAGCGAGTACGGGTTGTATTTATCACCGTGGATCCTGCCCGCGATACACCCGCTCGCCTCACAAGCTATATGCGTTCATTTGACCCGAACTTTATAGCGCTTACTGGCTCAGATACAGAGCTACAAACGGTCTACCAAGCCTATAGCATCATACCCATTCGGCGCGAGCTTGCAGACGGCGGCTATGCCATGGATCACACCTCATCCGTTTATGTTATCGATCAGGCTGGCCGCTGGCGGGCATTGATCTCGGTTGAGTCCAAGCTTGAGGATATCGTGGCCGATCTGCGCTATCTGCTTGGTGCGGGCAAGGCGTAAGTCGATAAATCTCCACCTACAGATTGATCTGCAACGACTAAGGTTTTGGTATAATCTCGCCAATAGAGGTGTTTTGATGCGTCATCGTTCCTTCAACCGATACCAGCAGCAGCCGGACACAATGTCTGGCTAGTTGGGTTGTGGGATCGTATCACCCGCCGGGCCAGAGAGGCTCGGCTTTTTTGTTATGGAAGGGTATGATCATGGATGGGACACTCTTTGTGCGTGGCATGTTGCTCGGCCTGTCGGTGGCAGCGCCGGTTGGGCCAATTGGCCTACTCTGCATCCGGCGTACGCTTGCCGAGGGCCGCCTAACCGGCTTTGTTTCTGGCCTTGGGGCAGCAACCGCCGATCTGGCTTATGGTTGTGTTGCGGCATTTGGGCTTACAGCAATTACAACCGCCCTTACAAGCAACGCGATCTGGATGCGGATCATTGGTGGGGCATTTCTGCTCTACCTGGGTGTGCAGACCTTTCGTTCGCCTCCGGCAACACGCCCGGCTGAAGCAGATCGGCGTGGGTTGATCGGAGCTTACCTTTCCACACTTCTGCTCACAATTACTAACCCACTAACAATTCTCTCGTTTGTGGCCATGTTTGCGGCGCTTGGCGCTGGCAATACCAATGGTGATTATGCCAGTGGCATGCTTGTCGCCGCTGGTGTCTTCATGGGTTCAGCAGCCTGGTGGTTATTCCTCAGTGGTGGAGTAAGCTTGCTGCGTAGTCGCTTCGATGAACATAAATTGCGTTGGGTGAACTGGGCTTCTGGGGCAATGATTATTGTCTTTGGGCTGCTGGCACTCGCCGCTGGTTTGGGGGTATTCGCCTAGCCACCATAGAGCGCTCGAATAATGAGTGGCGAGATGAGGCCCTCGATTAAGGCACCAATCAAGAAGAGTGGGATGAG
>JANLSE010000532.1:0-7139 GCA_031362265.1 Roseiflexaceae bacterium | reverse complement strand
TTGAGTTCGGCAACCTGAGTACGGCCCGAGGCGAGTGTACGTGCAATCGATGCAGGAATATAGGGAGTCAGGCGCTTGGCGAGATCTTCGGTAGCAGTATCACCCCACTGGAGTGGCGGCCAGGGGTACTGCTGGGGAATTCGCCGGAGTCCCGCCACGACGCGGTATTCGTTGCGCTCTTCTCCTAAAAGAACATCCCTTTCCACGAGTGCAAGCGTTGCGTGATCCGCGAGAATCTCACCTGGCTCGGCATGGTGTTCGGCCTCTGCCATCTGATCGAGTGTCGCGCCGATCAGGGTATCCTCCAGGCCAAATTCCGGTAGGCCAAGCGTAAAGCGCCGAAATGGGCCATATACAAAACCGATCTTCATGCGTAGTGTAACCGGCCCAAGTGGCGTCGAAACAACGCCATGGATCTGCATGGCCTGTTGCATCTGTAGCGCAGAGGCGATCACACGGCGGATCAGCGCTGTACGTGGCGAATGGGCTGCACGCGGGTAGACGACAATCAGCGCATCACCGCTGAACTTGAGAACACTGCCACCATAGGCATGAATAGCATGCACAAGTGGCGTAAAGATCGTTTCTAGCGCACGCGTTAATTCCTCTGCACCCTGATCTGCGCTCAGGCCAGTCGCAAATGCCTCGGTAAGCGGTGTAAATCCCGACATATCTGCGATGAGTGCAACACCATCGCGCGCCTCGGGTAATTCCGGGCGCAAAATACGTTCCACACGATCCCGTGGGATATATGCGGCAATGGCGCTAAGGAGATCTTGGGTCATAGTGATGTTTTACTCAGGGAGCGATGGAGCAATGAAACAATGAAACAATGAAGCAATGAAGCCCAGAGCGTTGGAACGATGGAACCGGGTGCCAGACCGGGGTGCCCTTTGGGCCTGGTACCCCGGCGTAGCAATGAAGCGCAGAACGTAAGAGCGCAGGAACGATGTCACCGTTCGGCTGAGCTCACGGCCAAGCCCTGTCACCCTGTCTCCTTGTCTATACCCGCGGCATCACATGTTTCGCGAAGCTACGTAGCCCATCCAGATCATCGAGATGCATGGCCTGACGCGCAAACATGATTGGATCACGGAATGAAACCGGGGCAACACATGGCCCAAAGTGGATATTCTTGGTGTGCGAAGCGAGATAGGCCAACGAGACAACCAGTTCGAGCGAATCCATGTTTGGCGGATTAGGCTCAGTAAAATGGTCGGAGCGAAATAACCCGGCAAAACCTAATTGATCGGCAAGCGCAGCGATATGTTGCCAGCGTTCCCATGTGATGCCCTGCTGGCCTTCAAGCATAATTGAGATCTTCACAAGACTCCTTTTACTCAAGGATGGAGGATGAGAGATGAGGAATCAGAGGTGTGTTATGATGCAGGTACTGGAGCACCTGTTCCAAAACCAGTATATGGCCGTTTATATGGTGCATGGAAGGCCAGCACAATATCTTCTTTTGGAACGCCTAACTCAACCAATTCATTGGCAATGCCCCCCTCAGTGCCATCGTGCTGAATCCATATTTGATCATTTCGAATATCGACATGGATAAGCGCACCATGGATGCGCCTCAGGCCATTCCACCCGACTGACATCAGTTGGTAATGATCATGCTCAATATCAATGATGAGTTCCATCTCAACATCGCCATACGATGGTTGATATTGGTTATACTGCTCAAGTATTTGACGGATATTGCGGCGATATGTGTCTAGTTTTGCCATAGGATTATCTCCTCATGCTCTGCGTTGTAAACAATCAGCCGAATTTGATGACGGCGAATAGCGAGTTGCGGAAACGGCTGTGTCAAAAACGAATTGTAGGTATCATATGGAACCGCAAGAAAGAGTTGGCGACCAGGATCTTGTTCTTCAAGCACCAATTGATAATTCAGGAACTGCCCTAACGCGCTATGAAATTCAGATACGAGTGAAGCAGAAAGAAAACTCTTAATCTCGACTGCAATACGTTCATTATCTCGCTCAGCTGCTAGGAGGCGTTCAGCCCCAAGGTCGATATAGAGATCAATTCCACCATAGGGGACTGACAAGGGATCGTCGGTAATTGTCCATCCCTCTTTCTCAAGTGCGGTACGAACCGCATGATGGAATTTATCATGCGCAGCCATAAATTATTCCCTATATCAATTTACAATTCCCATTTAAGCAAAGTATATCATAGCCAGAGTAGTATAATAGGGTATACGCGATCAACAACACGGAGGAATGTATGACTCGTTATAACAAACCATCGGATGCCGAACTGAAGCAGCGCCTGACGCGCGAGCAATACGAGGTGACGCAACATGAAGGTACTGAGCCGCCCTTCCGCAACGAATACTGGGATAACAAGCACCACGGGATCTATGTCGATGTTGCCTCGGGTGAACCACTCTTTAGCTCGCTCGACAAATACGACTCTGGCACCGGCTGGCCGAGTTTCTCTAAACCATTGGTTGAGGATAATGTAACAACCAAAACCGACCGCAAATTGTGGACGACGCGGGTTGAGGCACGCTCAAAGCATGGCGACTCACACCTTGGCCATGTATTCGACGATGGCCCTGCACCAACCGGCCAGCGCTACTGTATGAACTCGGCATCACTGCGCTTCATTCCTGTTGAGAAGTTGGAGGAAGAAGGCTATGGCGAGTTTGTGAGCCTGTTTGATACCATACACACGAAATAAGAGCCAGAATTATTCACCACAAGCGCCAGAATTATTCACCACAGAGACACGGAGCGCACAGAGGTTAACTCATATACAATCATCTCTGTGCCTCTGTGCCTCTGTGGTGAAAACACAAACGGCACTCATATCAGCATTCGATTGTACAAGGAGCAGCACAATGACGATCTCGGCGAGTATGAATCAGTTGGCAAATGAGCGATTGTTGGAGCCATGGGCCTCGTGGCTTGATGGCGAGCGCCCAGAAGGGTACTTCCAGCGCACAGATATGCGCGACGCGGCACGCTTCTTCCAGGAGCAAGGTTTTGTTGTTCTTGAAGATGCGCTCAGCACCGATGAGATCGATGCCCTGCGCAGCGATGCGGCCCAGATCTGCCGTGGCACCTATGGCGAAATGCGTGGTCTGACGGCCGCTGACCCAAGCGAAACCGATATTGAGGTAATGCGCCGTTACCTATGCATTCATTTCCCACACAAAATTTCATCGTTGATGTACGATTCGCTTGCCCATCCGGCAATTGTTGATCTGCTAACCAATGTGATCGGGCCGAATGTGAAATGCATGCAGTCGATGTTGTTTATCAAAGCCTCCGGCAAACCGGGCCAAGCCTGGCATCAGGATGAGTTCTTCATTCCAACCCGCGACCGAACCCTTACGGGTGGATGGATGGCGCTCGACGACGCAACGGTACAGAACGGCTGCCTGTGGGTGATCCCTGGATCGCACAAACATGGCATTATCTGGCCGCAACGCGTTCATGGTGATCGCCGCTTCGACTGTACTGGCGAGGCGATCTATTTCCCCTATACCGACGACGATGCGGTGCCGGTTGAGGTCAAAAAAGGGAGCATTGTCTTCTTTAATGGCTACCTCCTGCATCGATCACTACCAAATTTCGCGCCAACCGGCTTCCGCCGCTCGCTCGTCAATCATTATATGAGTGCGGAATCACTGCTGCCCTGGCATGGCTTTGCACCAAACCAGCCAATTGCCACTGCTGACTACCGCGATATTGTGATGGTCGCCGGGCAAGACCCATATGCCTGGAAGGGTACACAGGAACTTGCCACCCCGCATGTTCGCCCAAGTGGCGAGGGCGGCTGTGGCAATGCGGAACGCAATAGCGAGAGCGTAGGAGCCGCTGGAGTTGCTGCCGGTTCGATGAGTGGTTCGATGAGCGGATCCATGAGTGGTTCGATGAGTGGTTCAATGGGCGAAGAAGAAGATGATCACGACCATTAAGGGCAACTGATAGAGAAACTAGAAATAGGATGGGAGATTTCATGTATACGTCGATTGCATCATACGCATTCCATGGGTTGTTACGCGCCGGTCAAATCGATCTGTTCGGCTACTTAGAGAGCGTCCGTTATCGTTACAATCAGCATACTGCCGACATTTGGAATGGTATGTTAGCCAGTACTGACGATGACTATTTGGCAAAGGTGAAGCAAGGGCTAGAAGAACGTGAACTCACGCTGGTGAATCTATGTGTTGATGGCCCGCATATTTGGGAAGATGATCCAGCCGTGCGCGAGAAGCACTATCAAGGTGCGCTCAAGTATCTGCATATCGCCGAATTCCTTGGCGCAAAGACACTCCGCATCGACGCTGGGGTTCGCGAGCCAGCATTTACCGATCAACAGTTCGAAGGGATTGTGAAGCGCTTCCAGGAATATGCTCAACGCGCGCACAATAGCGGCTTCTTGGTTGGCCCAGAAAACCATTGGGGCGCTGAGGCTGTTCCCGAGAATATGAAACGGATCTGTGAAGCCGTGGATCACCCAGGGTTTGGCGTCCTGCTACATTTGCGTGATAACGCGGGCAATGCGCTGATGGCACCCTGGGCCATGCACACGCATCTTTCCTGGGAAATCACCGAGGGCGATCTGGCGGGCAGCCTGGCAGTGTTACGCGATGCTAACTACAAAGGCGCTTGGTCGATCGAGCATCACAGCGCTGTCAATGAATACACTGAGGTTGCGATTCAGATCGCGAAGCTGCGTGATGTGCTGGGGCGCTGGTAGAGCACCTGAATACAATTCCTGCATAGTCAGTGCACACATGATGGGCTGTTAAAACGCAAAGACGCAAAAGACGCAAAGACGCAAAGATATTCGCTTCTGCAGCTTTGCGTCTTTGTGTTAACTGGTGTACATTTGCGATCTACTGATCCTCGCCATCCTCTCCCTTGCCATCTTCATCAGTCTCTTCTTTGTCAGTCTCTTCTTTGTCAGTCTCTTCTTCATCGGACTCATCGGTTTCCTCGGCCTGCTCATCCTGCTCGTCGCTCTCGGCTTCTTCGCTGGTTTCCTCAGCTTCTTCAACCGGCTCTTCAGGGGTTTCGTCGGTTGCGTCGTCTTGCAGTTCCAACTCGAACTCTTCGGTGGCTTCCTCGTTGATGAGATGTGCGTTCATTGCAAGCCCTCCTGATAATTCCAATTACACAGCATAAGCATGCGCTATCCGCATTAAGCTATCCTCAACGGAATATCAATAGGGCTTTATGTGCTGATATGGGTTGCATTATTATTTGATTGCTAGTGCCGCAGTATCAACGTATTGTACAGCACGATCTTGCTCAATCCACTACAAACATTGGCCCGCCAGCCTGTAGCGCACTCACTAGTTCGTCGAATGTAGCCGGCTTGAGTCGCTTAAACTCTTTGTCGGGCACCTTGAGATAGCGCCAGGTCTGCCCAGTGAGCAGGGTGACGTCTTCGCACCATTTCTGGGCACGCTCGTCTTTGCGCGCGACGTCGGCATCCTCGCGGCCTTTGGTCTCAATCAGCCAATAAACACCATTCGTGGTATGCGCGACGAAATCGGGCTCGTACTGGCGCAGGTTGGCCTCGCCGTCAAGGTATTCGATGCTGAGATTGGGCTTCAGATTGCCGAGGTTGGCGAAGGCAGCAATCTCCGGCGCACCATCAAGAAAGTTGGCAAACTCCTGCTCGAAATCATTGCCGACTGGCGTGACGTTGTAGAGCGTGTGCCGGCACTCGGCAATCTTGCCCGACCACGGGAAGGGTGGGATAGTCGACAGCTTCATCTCAGTGCCGCTGACCACCGGCATCTTCTCCTCGGTCAGGAGCGGGCGCAGCAGCTTGAGAAAGACCTTCTCGGTAAAGATCAGCACCTGGGAACGGTTGAGATCTTGCAGCAAGGCCGGGCTGTTGAGATCGACCAACTGCCCATACGCCTTCTCACGTAGGAACTGCTCGATCTTGGGAACGAGCGCTGAGAACTGCGCGGGCAGCTTGAGACTCTGTGCAATGATCTGCGCGTAGAACGCAATGATCTCACCTGATGTCTTGGCCTGCGGCATGGCGTAGGTTCGCTGCACGACCACATCATCGGTGATGACGTCGCGCCCTTCGTACGTGAAGGTTTTCGGCGGCTCCTTGGCGTTGAGCCTGAGTGGGTTGCCCAGCCGGATTGCCCCCATATTGAGATCTTCGATTACTTGGCGGGCAGCCTTCTTGCGCTCGACACGTGGCGTGATCAGCGGGATGACGATATCATAGACAGCGATCCGCTCGGTGATGACCTCGATCGTGGGGATGACCAGTGCCGATTTCTTCTTGCCGTACTCGAAGGTGTCGAGCTTGATGCCTTCTTCTTTCTCCAGGTCGTTGACCACCTGCATAAAGGCGTCGTTACCGATAATATCGACATGCTCGTCGTAGCCGGTGATGTTGCGAAACATGAGCCGCAGGCCGCGACCAACCGCTTGCTCAGGCAGGATGTTGGCTTTGGCGGTGAACGGCCGCAGGCCTGCGACAACCGTGACGTTGTTCACATCCCAACCTTCGCGCAGCATCAGCACCGACACAATGCAGTTGACCGGGCTGGTCTCTTGATCGACCTCGCGCGCCACCTTGCGGGCAACATCCAGATCCTTCTTGCTGATCTCGCCGCCTTTGTCGGTGTGAATGACGAGCAGCTTGTCGCCAGCGAAATCGGACGGGAACTTGGCGCGCAGCCAGCCAGCCACATCGTCGGCGCTAGCGGTGTCGTAGAGCATGAGGAACAGGATCGGCTTCTTCTTCAGTTTCTCCAGGCTGGTCTGATACTCCTTCCAGCGCTCGACAGCGGCGACCAGGTAGGCCTCGAAGCGCACCGAGGCCTTGTCGCTAGGCACCTCGGCGATACCCTGCGCGACGCCGCGCAATGGGCGCTTCACAACGCGGTCGAGGATGGCCTGCTTGAGCGGGTAGTCGTAGATTGTCCAGGTGAAAAGCGTACCATCGGCCTGACGCGGGGTGGCAGAGAAATCGATCTGGCCGGCGAGACCGTGATCTCCCAGGCGATCATGCAGGTTGGCGATCACCTCGTTCCAACCAAGCGCCTTGTCGTTGGTGTGGTGGGCCTCGTCGTTCAGCACCATGCAGTTGCCGCGCCGCGCGATGCGGTCGACGAAGTTCTCAATTGGCTGGAG
>JANLSE010000530.1:0-10647 GCA_031362265.1 Roseiflexaceae bacterium | reverse complement strand
AGGCCACCGCTCCCCGAAAGCTCAAATGAAGTCTGGAAGCGACGATAGCACCAGCTCCCTTCCACATACCCAAGCGCACCACTCTGAAACCGTAGAATAACCATTGCGGCGTCGCGGCCTGATGATTCGCTGGTGTGGGCAAGGCCGAGGGCATGGACCCGCTCAACTGGCCCGAATGTCCAGCGCATCCAATCGAAATCGTGTACCATCATGTCGAGAACAACGCCACCACTGCGAACAATATCGCCAAACCAGGGCGAAGCGTGTGGAAATGCAGAAAGCCGCAGCGCACGAGCAACCCCTGGCACACCAATTTCACCAGCCTGAACCATTGCACGCGCTTTGGCATATTCAGGAAAATAGCGCACAACATGGCCTACCGCCAGCCGCACCTGTGCCCGATCAGCCGCAGCTACCATCGCCTCTGCTTCGGCTAATGTGCGAGCGAGCGGTTTTTCGCAGAAGATATGTTTGCCTGCGTTGGCAGCTGCAATTGCCAGCGCAGAATGGGTGTCGGTTGGTGTTGCGATAATAACCGCATCGATATCGTTGCGCGCCAGGAGGGTTGTAGCAGTTGGCGCGATTTCCAGCCCGAGGTTGGCAGCTAGCGCAATCGATGTGGATGATGGGCTGGGATCAGCCAGTGCAACCACCGATACGCCCGGCAGTTGCAGCAATTGCGCCGTATGGTAGCGACCCATTCCGCCAAAACCGATGATTCCAAACCGCATAGCGCTTGGTTCCTTATTTGTTTGGACGCAGCTTGGTATCAAGAGGCACTCGGCCACTTCAGCTTTGGAATAACCTGCTCGCCAAATGCTTTAATGAACTGCTCCTGGTTCCGACCAACATTATGGATATGAATTTCACTAAAACCTAGATCAACGAAGTGCTGTAGGCTCTCGCGATGCTCATCCATGTGCTGTGAAATGACCATACGGTTCTTGAAATTTTCCGGGCGCACCAGCTTCGCGATCTCCGCAAAATCTTCTGGCGAACGAATATCCTGTTTGGGGAAGGGCATACCGCCATTTGGCCATTCGGTCATGGCGCTTTGCAGTGCTTCCTCATAGGTATCGGCCCACGAAAGATGAACCTGGAGCATTTTGGGCATGGTCGCTGGATCTTTTCCTGCTTTGCGCGCACCATCATCGAATTTGCCAAGCAACATCTTGAGCTTCTCTAGGCTTGCACCAGGAGTAATAATGCCATCACACTCACGGCCAGTCCATTCTGCTGTAATTGGCCCGGCGGTTGCCACCAGAATGGGTGGCGGGGCTTCGGGTAATGTCCATAGCCGTACACGTTCCATTGTAAAATACTTGCCATCATCGTGCCGAGCAACTTTGCCACTAAAGAGCTTCTTGATGATCGTAATCGCTTCCTGCATCATCTGCAAGCGCACATGTGGTTCAGGCCAAACCCCACCCACAACATGTTCGTTGAGTGCCTCGCCACTGCCAAGCCCCAGCCAGAAGCGCCCAGGTGTCATGGCTGCCTGAGTTGCCGCTGCCTGTGCTACCACAGCCGGGTGATACCGAAACGAGGGGCATGTCACACCTGGCCCAAATGTAACCTTCTCTGTCATTGCGCCAAGCGCTGCCATCCAGCTAAAAACAAACGCATTATGCCCCTGAGCTGGCACCCACGGCTGAAAGTGATCTGCGGCCATGACACCACCGAACCCATGCTGCTCGGCTAACTGACTGTAGCGTAACAAGTCATTCGGATGAAACTGCTCAAGCGCTGCTGCATATCCAATTGTTCCCATGAACTAGACTCCTTTATATAACAATGAAGCGCAAGAACGCACAGCGCATAGTGTAAAATCGTTCCACCGTTTTTGCGCTATGCGCTGTGCGCTTGTCTAAACACATGCCACGCGTTCTAGGATTCCTAATTTACGCACAAACCGCTGCGCTGCGCTGTCGGTTGTTTGTTCGAATAGCCAGATCAGATCTTCGGGCCGGTCGACATCTCGTTCTAGGCCACGTGAGCGAACCAGTTGCACATTGCGATTACGCTCACGAGCCTCTGCCAAATGCCGTTTAAGGCTGGCGTTACCAAAAAAGAATGGGATTGGTGGTGGGGCGATACATGCCAGGGCATTCGTGCCACCATCGCCAGCGGGAGCCAATGCGAGATCGGCACCACCAGCGAGCGCTTCAGCTAATAAGCCAATATCGGATGGTTGGATCAGTGGCAAATCGCCATGCATAATGAGCAATTGTTGTGCCCCAGCAGCAACGCATGCAGCAGCAGCTTGGCTCAATGCATCATTCAGATTCTCGGCTGAATCATGGAATGCCAATGCGCCATGGCGTTGGCCGATCTCTGCAACTAATGGATCGCGGGTTGTAACCCAAACCGATGTAACTGCTGGAGCTTCTCGTAGAGCGCGTAGAACATCCTCCAGCATGGCCAACGCCAACATGCGCCGCTCAGGTGGTTCTAATAGCTCTGCTAGACGACTCTTTGCCAACGTGAGTGACTTTGCCGGTACTATTGCGTGGAACATACTTACTTTCAATTTCGCGGTAAATCGAAGGTATCGCGCCGTAGCTTATCGCCCAAGTTCATCATCACGCCAGCGGATATCGCCACGTAGCAAGAGATTCGATGAGCGTAGCTTGTAGGCCAGATCTTGGGCTAAGTTGCGCATAACCGCATAACCGATTTGTGGGTTTGTATCACACAAGGTGCGGAAATCCGATTCGCGCATAACAATCAGGGTTGTCTGTTCTGCAGCAATGACGGTTGCTGTGCGCAGGCCACCATTCACGAGTACTAATTCCCCAAAACATTGGCCTGGGTAGAGCGTATTGATCGTTGAGTGCGTCTGCTCACCAGCTTCGTTGCGAGTAGCGATCTTGACGAGGACGCTGCCCTCGTGAATAACATACAGGTCGTCGCCAGTATCGCCTTCTTCAAAGACTACCCGGCCCTCAGCGACGCGGGCGGCCTTGCATGCACCCGCGACTTTGCTGAGATCTTCATCGTTGAGACCAGCAAGCACCTCGGCCTTACGAAGATTGTCGATCACGCGGTTGCTCATGGCGTCCTCCAAGACATTTGTCGTAGCGGATGGTTGTTGTATATATAGGTTATTCAGTATAGCATGTCTCACGTTTGTCGAATCCTATAAAATCGGCTATATTACCAACACTCTGAGTAGGGTTCCAGAAGAATCAGTATGCGGATATGAGGATACATATGGGAAGACAGTCGCGTGCGAAACGAGAGCGGCGTGAGCGGGCCAATTATGCCGCAGCGCTAACAGTATGTGATGGAACCTGGCTTGAACAGGCGCCAAATGCGGAGGAGCAATCCCGTATAACGAGTTCCTCGCAGATGCTTCGTGCGTTTCGTGTTCAGGCGCAAGAGCTTGGCTCGAACCCTGAAGAGTTCAATAAGCTCAGCCTAGAAATGTATCGCGATCCACGTTGGAATGTGCTACATTTTGATGATTGGGTGATCGAATCGGTTCTGGATGAGATCGGTGAGCCACCAATCGTTACGGATGATGATGATCCCGCATTTAGTAACTATTTGCTACGTGCGCTAGGAGTCTTTGCTGGTGCGCGAGTGCGGCGCTCACTGGCCGAGCAATCACGGCGCTTTTTGCCACAGTATGTTGGCGAGGGGCAGATCCGTGAGGCGCTTATGATTGAGCACAATGCCTATATGTCGGTGATGAGCGATGCTGCTACGCCATTACTTGTGCAAATGCTTGTGGGTGGTTTAGCGCGTTGGTACGATGAGCATGAGGAAGAAGAAGAAACTTCAGCTGCTCAGGAACCTTCTTAAATGGGTTGGCTTGTGAATTCGCACACCTGGGCTAGAATGTAGAAACTGCCTATGGTATAATTGCTCACCTTTTGGGCAGTGCATATCTCAGGCGAGCAGGCGATGACAACAATTCCCCAGCGGATTGGCAACTATCGGATCGACAAGCCGATCGGCAGAGGTGGATCGAGCCAGGTGTTGCTCGGCCGCCATCTGACGCTCGAAGATCGTGTTGTGGCGATAAAGCTTTTGCTCTCGCACGATGATGATTCGATCGAGCGTTTTCTGCGTGAAGCAAATATCGCGAGCCGCCTGCGCCACCCCAATATTGTTCAAGTATATGATCACGGATTTCAGACACCGTTTTATTATGCGGTAATGGAATTTGTTGATGGGGCTGCGCTGCGCTCGCTGATCCAGAATCGGGCGCTGCCGATTGAGCAGGTGCGGCATATCTTCCTCTGTATTGGCCAGGCACTCGATTACGCCCATGCCAATGGTGTCGTACATCGTGATGTTTCGCCTGGTAATATTCTTCTAGAACAATCTACCAGTCGTGTATTGTTAACCGATTTTGGAATTGCCCGCGAGGCCGGGAAGGCCGGGGTAACCTCGGTTGGGCATATTATGGGTACGCCTGGCTATCTTTCCCCAGAACATGCGATGTCGGCAACTGCCGTTACCCATCTTTCGGATATTTTTGGTCTTGGGGTTGTGCTATTTGAATTGTTGAGCGGCAGTTTACCGTGGGATCATAACCCAGGTATGCCGCCTGATAGTAATGGTGGCGCCTTTACCCCGCCAAAGTTGCTTCGTGAGCGTGGCGTTGAGCTACCATCCGATATTGATCGGGTGATTCAAACCATGTTGGCACTTGATCCCGCGAAGCGTTACCCAACGGCGCAAGCGGCAGTTGATGATTTTGAACGCATCATGAGCCGCCATACCAGCCCTACATTTGTGGTTGGATCAAGCCCTACGACGCCGACACTTCCTGCAACCAATCGCCGCGTAAAATTGCCGCATCTGACAATTGCTGAACCTGAACCGCATCCGCTTGAGCGTGCATTGGCCCTCGATCTCCTGAAGGGTCCACTGCAAGAATCTCGCCGCCATGCCGAAACCATGAGCGATCCATATGAGATCTCCAATCTGCTCGATCATTGGGCGGCCGGTGGGCTACTGCGCATTCGTGCACTAGGGCGTCAGGCGAATTTACGCCGCGTTCAGACAACCAATGTCTATTTCTATACCCTTAAGGTATTATTCGAGCGGCGTACACCGGCGGCCGAAATTGAGGAGCCCGATTATAAAGCCGCACAAATCAAGCTGGAGAAAGAGATCGATCGCTGGGGGGTGAAACTTGCCGAGCCATCCGCATTCAAATCTGAGAATGGTGGCACCGTTCGGCTTCCTGGTACCATGCGAGTGGCTGCATGTACGGCCTGCAAAGAGCTTGGCCGTACGGTTTGCCCACGTTGCCAAGGCCGAGGGCGCGTTTCACGCCCTGCTGAGGGAATACCAGCTAAAGCGGCTGGTTCGAAACCAACTACACCTGTTCCAAACGGTGGTGCACGCACTCCGGGTGCAATAGCCCAACCGGCTGGGCCAGCACTTGGCGTTCCAGCCGCGACACTGCCTGGGGTGAGTACAGCCGCGCCTGGCCTGATTGCTTGCCCTGAGTGTAGTGGGACTGGTGCGCTGCGTTGTAAGCGTTGTGATGGCGTTGGGCGAGTGCTGCAACACAAAACGACGACTTGGAGTCGGAATACGACAAGCTATGAAGGGCATGACGATCTACCGCGCATTGATGAGCATGTCTTGAGCCAAGGCTGCCGGAAACGTGAGGTGTATCACGAACAGGCTCATGATGGGTTTCGCCCAGAATGGCAGCATGTTCCGGTCATTGTAGAACTTATGCGCCAGGCACAAACTGGGCTTGGGCCAGATGTACGGGTTGTTTTGAGTGAACTCCAGATTAGTTTCATCCCAGTAACAGAGGTTGTATTTGATTTGGATGCGCCACAACCGGTGCCGCCAGCTGGCAATTCGGCGAATACGAAACCCGCTCGGCAGGGTGAAATCTATAGTCGGTATATATTTGGCTTTGAACGCCATATTCCAAAAGATTGGACACTGCTTAATTGGGATCGGGTGTGGGTGTTATTGCTAGCAATCAGTTTGCTCCTAGCCCTCTGTTTTATTGCTGCCCTTCTTATGCGTATGCGGCTGTTAGGCGCATAGAATCTGCTATAATATACAGCAATGCACCAGCTTACCCCACAGATCGAACCAGCGCAACAAGGCGCTCCTGAGATTTTGCGTGTCGCAATGCTTGCACGCGTCGTGTTTCCATTACATGGTTTTGGTGGTATCGAACGACATGTCTTTCATCTGACAACACACTTGGCGCGCTTGGGTGTGCAGGTAACACTGTATGTACAGCCACCTACAAAAGATCAGCACTATGTTATTCTGCCTTTGCCGCTCGAACAGCAGTTGCCCGGTATTACCCACGTCAGGTTCCTGAATTATGATCGTACATCACCAGTGTTACGGCCAAATTCGATCCTTGGGCGTCAGGTGAATTATCCAATTTACTCGCTACAACTTGGGAGGATGGCCGCAGCAGCAGTGCGGCGTGGCGAGTTTGATATTGTGCATGCGCAAGGGCTTTGCTCATTTGGGTATGGTCTTTTGCGGCGCAAGGATGCCAAACTACGGGCCGTACCATTCATTGCGAATCCGCATGGTTTAGAGGAATATCGTACACAACATAAGATTAAATGGTTGGCATACGCGCCGTTTCGGTTACTCTATTCCTATGGGGCACGTGTGGCCGATCGAGTTATTGCGACTGATGCCTGTACCCAAGACGATTTACCACATTATTTGGGAGTCGATCCAACCCGTGTAACCGTAATCCCAAGTGCGATTGATATTGAAGAATGCTTGGCCCCGGTCAGTGCTGCTGAGCAGCTCGCTGTGCGAACACAATTTGGATTGCAACAAGGGCTGAACATCCTAAGCGTTAGTCGGCTTGAGCGGAATAAGGGTTACCATATCCTGGCCGAGGCGTTGGCGCGTGTACGAGAACAGCTACCTTCCAACTGGCGCTGGTTACTGGTTGGTGAAGGCAAGGAACGCCTCAATCTAGAGCGCCAAGTGCAGGAATTGGGGATTGTTCAACATGTCACATTTGTTGGCAGGCTCGATGATGCGACATTACATAACCTGTATGAAGAAGTTGATTTGATGGTGCATCCAACACTCTATGAAGGCTCTTCGCTTGTGACACTTGAGGCGATGATCCATCGACGCCCGATCATTGCCTCCGCAGCAGGTGGCATCCCCGATAAGGTATTTCATCAGCGCAATGGGCTTCTTGTACAACCAGGGAGTGTTGAGAATCTGGCAACCGCACTCCTTCAGGCACTTGAATACCGTGAGCAGTGGGCTGCCTGGGGCTACGAGAGTGAACGTATTGTGCGGGCAACCTTCGATTGGCCGGTTGTTGCGAAGCGTACCCTCGATGAATATCAGTTTATGCTGAATGCCAGGTAACGCAGAACGTTGGAGCGTTGGAATCGGGTGCCAGACCCAAAGGGTACCCCGGCGACGTTGAAACGCTGATCAAAAGGAACTCTAATCTGCTCACCTTGTCTCCTTGTCTCCTTGTCTCCTTGTCTTTTGCTGGTCAGTCTGTTGCGTTGTGCGCTATGCGCTGTGTTCGTTTGCGGTTTTGTAGTTCCTTCCCTCTATAGATATACACATGCAAGATGTTGCCTCATTTAATATCCAAATCGGCGCACGAGGGGATCGTGGTTTATTCCCGATTCATGCGGTAGCCGGTGAATCACATGCCGATGCAACACTCGATCTGCCTGAGGAACTTATTCTACTTGGTGAGGATCTTCTGCGCCCAAATGCAGTGCTCCCTGCCGAGGATTTTGAGGCGATCGGGCGTATCCTTGGGCGTGCGCTCTTTACGCCGCGCCTACGTGGCTTGTTGCTAGAACAGGCGCGTGCGGCAGCCCAACGTCAGGCTCGCCTCCAGATTCAACTGCAGATAGGTGTTCCCGAGCTGGCAGCACTCCCCTGGGAGTGGATGGCTATTGGATCTGGGAAGCCATGGGTGCCTGCACTACGTGAAGAATATACACTTGTGCGTATTGGGCGGCAAGCTGTACCGGCGGCTCCAATTGTTGTTCCTGGGCCATTACGTATTTTGGCAGCCGGTGGCGCAGAACAACAGGCTCAGCTTGATGCAATTAGTGCTGCGCTGCGGCCAATAGCGCGTGAAGGGCTAGTAGCAATTGATACACTCCCAAATGCGACATTACGCTCACTCAGTCGCGCGCTTGCCAGTAAACAATACCATATTCTTCACTTAGCCGCGCCTGTAGCCTTGACCGATGACGAGCGCTTGGTGCTTGATCTTGGGCAGCAGATCGATAGCTTTGATTTTGCCGATTTGCTCAGTGATCATCCAACACTTCGGCTTGTGCTATTGGCGGGAGATCAGGGTAGTGGCCAGAGCTTGTGTAGCGCGCCAGCATTATTAGGCGCGGTTCTGATGGCTGAATCACTACCGGCGGCGATTGCCTACTCTTCACCATTAGCGGCTGATGTTGCAGCGCATTTTGCGGCCAATGTGTACAGCGAGCTGGCTGATGGCGCACCACTGGATCTCGCGGTCACTGCTGGTCGGCGCGCATTGATTGAGGTAGGGGCGATAGCCTGGGGTGGCCCACAACTGCGCATACTGCCTGGCGCGGATCAGCTCTTTGTATTTCGCCCTGAGGCGCTAGGTAGCGCTGCCGGGTTACGGCACTTTATGCTGCCAGGGCTTGTTGCATTGGTGCTGCTTGCGGCGTTCTTGGTTATGCGATTTTCGGCCAAACCTACTCCACTCCAACCATCGCTTGTGCTCACTCCGACAGTGGCAGGCCAACGCTTTGTATTGCCAAATATCCCTGGGATGCCGCCAACGCCTACAGCAACCGAGTTGGCTCCGCGCGCTACCGCGCTACCAGACCCGCAATCCTATCTTACGTATACGGTGGTGCAGAGTGATACACTCGACACGATTGCGACCAAGTATGGCAGTGAGCCACAGGCGATCGTTGCCCTCAATGCACTTGATCTTACGACAACACTGCGTATCGGGCGATCACTCATTGTGCCAATCTATCGTACCGGGGCAGCGCCAGATTTCGGCGGCCAACTAATCGCGCGCGGTAACGCAAACCAGTCACTTGTCGCACTCACATTTGATATCGAAATTGATGACAAAAGCGTGTATAGTATTTTGGAAACCCTTCGTGCACGTAATATCAAAGCGACCTTTTTTGTAACAGGGCGCTGGGTTGAAGCGTTTCCCGATGCTGCCCGCGCAATTGTCCGCGCTGGCCATGAGCTTGGTAATCATTCCTATACACATGTATCGTTTGCACGAATCGGCTACGATGGCGCACAGCGTGAGCTTGATACGACTGAACAGGCAGTCAAGAACATTACTGGCGCAACAACCCGGCCGTACTTTCGCTTTCCATATGGCGAAAGTACGGCCGATATGGTAGCTCTCGTTGGGCGTAACGGTTATATTGCCTACCATTGGAGCACTGATGATGCCGGGTTTGCTGCTTGGGTGCAGCGCGCGGCAGCAAACCCGGCCGAAGCGAAGGGCGCAATTGTCCTCATGCATGGCCGCGCGGAAATGGCCAACGACCTTGCTGCGCGGCTCGATCAGATTGCAGCAGCTGGACTACGCGCAACAACCCTTGGCGAAGCGCTGCGGTGAACCTAACTATAGCGCATAACGCATAACGCATAACGCATAACGCATAGCATATAACATCCGTTATGCGCTATGCGCTATGCGCTGTCTGTTACGCCACTAACGCCACATCCTCCTCGGCGCGTTCGCGGGTGGAACCGATCGCGAAGTACTTGGCCTCGGGATGATGCACGATCATTGCAGCGGTACTCTGCTCTGGAACAAGCTGGAATGCTTCGGTGAGTGTCACCCCGATCTTGTCGGCGGGTAGTACGCTAAAGAGTTTGGCATGCTCATCGAGATCCGGGCAAGCTGGGTAACCCCACGAGTAGCGCTTGCCGCCCTCACCCTTGAGCCCTAGCCCCTGGCGAACCACACGATTTGTATATTCGGCAAGTGCCTCGGCGAGGCTTACACTTAACCCGTGAATATAGTAACTACGGCTGTAATCGCCCTGCTTCTGCAATTCCTCTGTAAGATCATCAACTTTCGTACCCATTGTCACGATTTGCAGTGCAATCACGTCATATTCGCCACTCTCGACACTGCGGAAGTAATCTGCTAAGCACAATCGATCACGCTCGGGCTGGCGTGGGAACGAGAAGCGTACTAGTGTCTGTGGGTTTGCTGCCGGAGCCTGGACAGATGCGGGATCGTATACAATCAATTCATTGCCCTGTGATTGACAAGGGTAGTAGCCATACACAACTTTGGGTTCTAACCAGCCATCACGCTCAGCCTCGCGCACAAGATCGCGAACCTTTTGATCGAACTCAGCTTTCAGATGTTCCCATTCTTCGCCTTTAGCGTTTTTGGCACCCCACTGTAACCGGTAGAGTGCATTGCGATCAAGGCACTCGACAACATCCTGTAGCCGGATGCGTGTGGCAACTTGCGGCCCCCAGAAGGGTGGTGTCGGGATGCGAACATCCTGCCGTACCTGTGAGCGTGCCGTATCGGATTTGGTTGCAGAACCCTGTTCGGCCATGACCATGCGGCCACGCTGTTTCTCATGAAGCGCGATCACAGCATCACGTTTGGTCTGTTCAACAAACCCAGCCCGAATGCTACTATCCGAGAGC
>JANLSE010000514.1:0-10260 GCA_031362265.1 Roseiflexaceae bacterium | reverse complement strand
GTAACCATTTACGTGTGCGCTGCGTATGAATTAAGAGATACTGAGTCTGACTATATAGGAGAATCGCCGTGAGCGACCAATTTGTCAAAGTAGTACACACCGGCTTTCTGCGACGCATGGCCAACTCAATCTTTGGAGTACTGTTTGGCATACTCCTGTTTTTTGGCTCATTTGTTGTGCTCTGGATGAACGAAGGTCGCATCGATTATTCCGCGGTTGCTGCCCCAAGCCAGGTTGCAAATGCGGATCGTGTTGATCCAGCCACTGATGGCAAGTATGTTTCGATCACTGGGGCACTTACCGCGAGTGAAGCCGTTGGTGATGACCCATACCTAAACCCAGGGCCATATGTTCGGCTGGAACGCAATGTTGAGATGTATGCATGGGTACAGGAATCTTCCAGCGAGACAACCAGCAATACTGGTGGAAGCAGCACAACCAAAACAACCTACACCTATAAGCAACAATGGACGAGCTCGCCTGCCGATTCTTCTAATTTTGAAGTGCCACAAGGCCATAGCAACCCATCCATGGCAATTCAATCCGAAACTCGCTTGGCTCCCAGTGCCACTCTGGCCGCATATCAGGTTGATATTCAGACCCTTGAGATTCCTGACGGTAAAGCATTACCACTAACTCGCACGATCGTTCGGCTTGGTGACGAGAGTCAACTAGTCGATAACTACATCTATAGTGGCACTGGTACGCCAGGTACACCAAAGATTGGTGATCTTCGCATCTCATATACCGCATTGGCAAGTGGCGAGCGCGTAACGGCGTTTGGTGTCCAAAAAGGTGGGCAACTCACTCCCTACATGTATCGCGGCGAAACCCAATTCTATCGCGCACTGAGTGGGGATCGAACAACGGCGATTGCCACACTGCGCAGCGAGTATGTAACCCTTGGCTGGATTCTACGCATTGTCGGTTTCTTCATGATGTGGATTGGCCTCATGCTGTGCTTTAACCCGATCAGCACATTTCTCGACATCCTGCCAATTGCGGGGAAGGCCAGTGGCTGCCTGATCAGTGGCGCTAGTGCTGGTGCCGCCTTGGTGCTCACCACAATCACAGTGATCATTGCCGTGATTGCCCATAATGTCTTTCTCCTCGCAATCTTGCTTGCACTTATTATTGGCGGTGCAGCCTTCTGGGGCAAGATGGCGAAGAATAAGATGCAACCACAATAGCGCAAGAACGCAAGAACGCAGGAACGCAAGAACGCAAAGCGCAGCACAAGAGCACAAGTATCTGATAACAGGGAGACACATTGGAGCAAGCTCTCCTTGTCTCCTTGTCTCCTTGTCTCCTTCAACTTGCCATGAAGGTCATCGTATCACAGTGTCCCGCTCCTCACAGGACTAACGAACCATAGCCCTTGATCGGCGGATGTGTTATCTTCCAGCAGTGGGTATTAACCACAGGGCTAGTGCAAAGTCAGGTTTCCCCTCACCCCCGTCAGGCCCACTGGTCGTTAGCCAGAATGTGACAACGCGTGATGATGCCGACCACCAGCAGCCATTTAACCTGCATGTGCCAGGCGGTGTTATCACAAGCAGCGGCAGTGGCACTATGTATGATGTATCGTTTTTACGAATCTAGGGCGTAACGCCCACCAGCTTTAGACACCCAAAGGGTACCCGGATAGAAGCCCTTCATCTGTTTGAGCGGCTTTAGCTGACAGGCAATGTTAGCACATGCGTTTTACTTTACGCTGAGATGTGGTATACTTAAACTATGCGAAAAGCCTTCAAATATCGAATCTATCTGACCAACGGACAGCGGCGCACCCTTGAGCAACAACTTGAGGAATGTCGTTGGGTCTATAACGAGACACTTGCCGAACGCAAGCGGGCGTATGAGGAACGTGGCGAGTCGCTACGCTTGTACGACACACAGGCCATGCTTCCGGTCTGGAAGCTCACCCGTCCTGGCCTGAAACTGGTACACAGCCAAGTCCTTCAGAATATCAGCGTCCGAGTCGATCTGACATTCCAGGCGTTCTTTCGTCGAGTGCGTGAAGGTGTTGCACCGAATGAAGTTGGTTTCCCGCGCTTCAAGGGCTTCGGGCGCTACGATAGCATCACCTACCCGCAATATGGCAATGGTGTGCGACTCGATGGAAATCGGCTGATTGTGAGCAAGAACGGAGCCGTTCGGCTGGTACTGCATCGGCCTGTTGAGGGCACGCCCAAAACGGTCACACTCACCCGCGCTCGAACGGGTAAATGGTTTGTGTGTTTCTCCTGTGAAACGATGGCAAAGCCACTTGCTCCAAC
This sequence comes from Roseiflexaceae bacterium, assembly GCA_031362265.1. Classification (GTDB taxonomy): domain Bacteria; phylum Chloroflexota; class Chloroflexia; order Chloroflexales; family Roseiflexaceae; genus JANLSE01. The sequence continues at coordinate 7,981 of JANLSE010000514.1, read as the reverse complement.
AGAATATGTCACCGGCGTTGACGTTGGGCTTGAATCGTTTGCCACGCTCTCGAATGGTGAGAAGATCGATAACCCGCGATTCTATCGGAAGGACGAAGTCGATCTTGCCCGCGTCCAACGTCGGAAGCAGATCGCCAAGAACGCACAAAACTGGCCTGAGAACGCCAAACAAAAGCAGATTCTTGCCAAGATCCACGAGCGAATAGCCAACCGACGCAGCGACTTCGCACACAAGCGCAGCCGCGAATTAGTGAATCAGTACCAGATTATTGTGTTTGAAGACCTTGAACCACAGCGGATGGGCAAGAGTCGCGGGATGCGAAAAAGCATTTTGGATGTGGCGTGGACACAGTTTATCAGCATGACCATCAGCAAAGCGGCAGATGCTGGCAGAACAGTCGTACTGGTAAACCCCGTCAATACCTCGAAGATGTGTTCGCAGTGCGGCGAGCGTGTTCCCAAGGCGTTGAGTGAGCGAGTACATTCGTGTCCGCATTGTGGGTTGGTGCTTGGTCGTGATCATAATGCGGCCATCAATATTCTGCAACGCGGACTCCAAACGTTTCAAACCTGATTCTGTGGGATGGGGCGGCATCCCCTTGAAGCCCAGGTCTTTAGGCCTTGGGAGCCGTCACAATTCTTTCAGGGCATGCAACTACGTGGCTGGACGGGATCCGGCAATAGTCCGCGCCTTGGGCGGCGAGTGCTAGCGCGCACGATGACGGATGTCACTGGGCTTCATGCTACGCCAGGCGCACCAGCCGGGAGTGTAGCAATCGCCGCAGATGGCTCAACCGCAGCATTCGTTCCGGCGGGCCGTGCCACAACCTGGCAACTAACGAACCAAGCGGGTAGTGGGGTTGTCCGCGAACGCTACTGGCTTACCTTCCAAGCAGGTGAGATTCGCACCTGTGGTTCGTGCCATGGACAGAACAACTTCAACCAAGCTGGCCAATCTGCACCGACCAATTCACCTCAGGCACTACTGAAGTTATTGCAAGATTGGAAAACATCTGGCAATGTCCCAGTTGTGTCGAAGAATTACCTGCCGTTACTTAAGCGGTAAGCGAGAGCCAAGAATGAAAGAACCAAGAACCAAGAACCGAGCTATATTGGTTCTTGGTTCTTGGTTCTTGGTTCTCTTCTGTTATGCAGCCACTGGCTCGCTCTGGGCAGCAAGTGTGCGTAGGACGTAATGGAGGATCCCACCGTTCCGATAATAGGTCAACTCGCCTTCGGAATTGATCCTTACCTTGGCGGTAAACATAAGTACCGTACCATCCGCGCGCTGTGCCTGAACCGTCAGATCCTGGCCGGGGCGCAAACGATCGATACCGCTGATGCTAATCGCCTCGGTACCGGTGAGGCCAAGTGATGCAGCATTCTGACCATCAACGAATGTTAGCGGTAGAACACCCATGCCAACCAGGTTGGAGCGATGGATACGCTCAAAACTCTCGGCGATAACTGCACGCACGCCCAATAGGAAGGTACCCTTGGCAGCCCAGTCGCGGCTCGATCCAGTACCATATTCCTTGCCTGCAATAACCACAAGTGGCGTACCATCTGTCTGGTAGCGCATTGCCGCATCATAGATGCTCTGCTGTTCGCCAGTTGGCAGATAGACCGTATAGCCACCCTCAACACCTGGCACCATCGCATTCTTTAGGCGAATATTGGCGAAGGTACCACGCATCATCACCTCGTGATTACCACGCCGCGCACCATACGAATTGAAATCGGCAGCTGCCACGCCATGGGCCATCAAGTATGCACCAGCGGGGCTATTCTGGGCAATATTACCAGCTGGCGAGATATGATCGGTGGTGACACTATCACCCAAGATCGCAAGAATTCGCGCGCCTTCCACCGGACGTGCAGCTGGAATCTCACGTGTCATCCCAACAAAGTAGGGCGGGTTCTGGATGTAGGTTGAGTTATCGTTCCAATTATACAGATCGCCACCAGCAACTGGAATAGCATTCCAATCTGGGTTACCAGTAAAGACATTGCCATACTGCTGGCGGAAGAGATCGGCGGTGACAGAAGCCGCCAGAGCAATTCGCACTTCTTCCTGGCTTGGCCAGATATCGGCCAGATAGACTGGCTTGCCATCGCCACCCAAACCCAATGGCTCATTAGTCATGTCGATATCGGTTGTCCCAGCAATAGCAAACGCCACAACCAGCGGTGGCGAGGCCAAGTAATTAGCACGCACCACAGGGTTAATACGCCCCTCAAAATTACGATTGCCGGAGAGCACAGCACTTACGACCAAATTGGAATCCTTGGCGGCTTGGGCAATTTCTTCGGCCACCGGGCCACTATTCCCGATGCAGGTTGTGCAACCATAGCCAACGACATTAAACCCCAACTCGTCGAGTGATTCAAGTAGTGCAGCCTTGCGCAGATACTCAGTTACAACACGTGAACCAGGCGCCATGCTTGTCTTCACATAGTTAGGCACTCGTAGCCCTTTGGCAACTGCCTTCTGGGCCAGAATACCAGCTGCCAACATCACCGAAGGATTGGAGGTATTCGTACAAGATGTGATTGCGGCTATCACCACCGAACCATGGGTAATTTCTGTGGCAGTGCCATTCAGACTCAACTTGGTACGCGCATTAGTGTATAGATCGGCACGCGCAGCCTGGCGGCCTGTAGCGGCTTGCCATGGCGCAACATTCTGGCTAAACACCTTCTGCATGGCATCGGCGAAGGATGCCTTTAGATTAGTAAGCGGCACGCGATCCTGCGGCCGACGTGGGCCGGCAACGCTTGGGACAATCGTACTCAAATCAAGCTCCAGGAGCACATTGAAGCTTGGAACTGGGCTATCATCGGTGCGGAATAGACCCTGTGCCTGGCAATACGCCTCGACGAGCGGAACAACATCCTCACGTGCGGTACCATTCAGATAGCGGATCGTTTCTGCATCAACCGGGAAGAAACCACAGGTCGCGCCATATTCGGGTGCCATATTGGCGATTGTCGCACGATCCGCCAGGCTCAATTGCGAGAGCCCTGAACCACAGAATTCAACAAACTTATCGACAACGCCCTGCTTGCGTAGCAGCTCGGTCACACGCAATACAAGATCAGTTGCTGTTGCACCAGCTGGCAGTGAGCCAACCAGTTTCAGACCCACAACTTCAGGTGAAAGCATGGCCAATGGTTGGCCCAACAGACAAGCCTCGGCCTCAATACCACCAACACCCCAGCCAAGAACTCCCAGACCATTGATCATTGTCGTATGTGAATCTGTTCCGACCAGTGTATCTGGCATGGCGACAAGCTCACCATCAATCTCTTTCACCAGTACGACACGTGCCAGATATTCAAGATTCACCTGATGGCAGATCCCGGTTGCTGGTGGCACGACACTAAAGTTCGAAAAGCTCTGCTGACCCCAGCGCAGAAACTCATAGCGCTCAAGATTACGCTCAAACTCGAGTTGCGTATTCACTTGCAGAGCCATGCCATTGCCAAATGCATCTACCTGAACTGAGTGATCGATCACCAAATCGGCCTGTGAGAGCGGGTTAATTTTGGTTGGGTCGCCGCCTAGCGCCTGCATCGCATTCCGCATGGCCGCGAGATCAACAACTGCTGGCACGCCAGTGAAATCTTGCATCAGAACACGGGCTGGCTTAAAAGCAATTTCGCTCTGCCCAGCGGTTGCGGGTGTCCACTTCGCCAGAGCCTCAACATCTTCTTTAGTGGTAAAGCCATCGCCAATATTGCGTAATAGCGCCTCTAACACAACACGTACGGAAAACGGGAGTGCCGAAAGATTGACACCTACCCGCTCCGCTAGCTGATCAAGCCGATAAATCAGATATTGACGCCCGCCAACATTGAGTGGCGCACGCGCGCCAAATGGGTCGTTCATAGAACTGCTCATCATTGAAACCTTTCGACTGATCTGGTTGCCCGATGTGGTTATTATAGCAGCCCACTTTGAATTGTTGTAGACTATAATAGCAATATATTCAATAGGTTTTATCTATAGTTCATACATATTGCTTTACTAGCTAGTTGCTTTGTCACTTTCCCTATTATGTTAACGCGAGGAGAATAGAGATGGATCTGCATAAATTGGAATTATTCGTCACTGTGGCACATACTGGAACATTCACCAAAGCCGCCGAGCAACTAGGTATTTCGCAGCCGACGATCTCACAGCAGATTGCGCTACTCGAAGCCCAGATTGGCGTAAAACTGATCGAGCGTCAGCGCCGCCAGCAGCAACTGACAGCAGCTGGCGCAGCATTATTACCACTTGCGGAGCGGCTCCTTGTACTGGCAGATGATGCTGTGGAGGAAGCGCGAGCCGCTGCTGGGTTATTCGATCGAACACTGCGTTTAGGGGTAGGGCACACATTAGCGACCTACCTGCTTCCAGAGGTATTACGGCGCTTCAGGCGCGAATATCCCAATCACACCGTGCAAATAAGTGTTGGAAATACAGCTATACTCTTGGAGCAGATCGCTAATGGTGTGGTGGAATTAGCCTTAGTCGGTTCACCAGCGATCCACCCCGATGTTGAAGTTGAGGAATTTATGCGTGATCGACTGGTTGTGATTGTCGCACCGGATGATCTCTGGGCAACCCGGAGCTATGTTGAGGTAGCTGAATTACGTGAGCGAACTCTGCTTATTCGTGAGGCTGGATCCGCACTCCATGCCAGCATCGAGATGCTGCTTGGCCGCGAGGCGTTAGCCAGTGATCGAGTGATTATTCTGGCCGAGACGGAGGCAATCAAGCGTTGTGTGGAGGCAGGTATTGGCATTGCTGTTGTTCAGGGCATAGCAGTCGAACGCGAGGTAGCGCAGGGCAAATTGCGGGCATTGGCATTGCATGGTGGTGATGATCGGCGGCGCTATGTGATTGCACGGCGGCGGCGAGCGGCATTATCGCAGGCAGCACGTGCGTTAGTTGCAGTCGTGCGCCCATAACATGGTGATCCGTCTTATTGCCCTGGCATTTGCCAACCAACACTATCGCCTGCGACAAAAAGCTGAAGATCGTGTGCATCTGGTGGAATATCGAAAATAACCGGGACACTAACATTTCCTGCATCAGCGGGGATAGCCTCATTCAGGCTGAGATCACCAAATTGGCCGCGCCCATAGGTATTAAGGTAGGCAGCAGAGGCCTCAACAACTGGAAGGTATGTCGTACCGTGAATGTCAACAAGCATAATGAGGCCAGCGGGCACGCGCGCGGCTGTTGTGCCATCATTCGCAATTGCCATAAGTGCCAATGCAAACCGGCCGTGAGGTTGAAGGTTTCCGATACTGCCCTCCAACAGAAGCGCATGCTCAGGGCGCAGTAGAGTGACTGTCCAGGTACCCTGCTCAACAACTGCCCCAAACGCATGAACAGGGCGTGGTGTTGGGGTCGGGCCGCTGGTAGGAATGGGCGTTGCGCTCGGTAGCGGTGTCGGCGGTACAACACTCGTCGGAAGCGGGCCTGCGGTTGGCGCATCATCAATAGCACTAACCGGTGTGGGTATCAGAGTTGCTACAGTGGCAATTGGGATCGCGGATGGGATATTCACTGTGCGGATCGCAGATTGTTCAAAACCACCCAACCGCCAAATGAGTAATACAATAATGGCCGCTACTGCTATACCGGTTACTAATAGAATTGGCCAGCGCATGCGGCGCGCACGTGCTTCAAGGACAATTGTGCCCGTCAGTTCAACCGGCCCAGTACTCAGTTCTGCTGGTTCTTCCCACACCGATTGAGCAACTGGTAGCGGCGAGGGTAATTCGAGATATGGTACTGGATTCAGCACCTGAATCTGCTTCAATGCGCTATTTCGTTCGTCTTCATCCTCTGCAAGATCGGCGAGTGCCTGCCAAGCCTGGGGCGAATCTGGGTATTGGCGTGTAAGCATCCGCGCCACTGCACGAGCGCGTACAATTTCGCCGCGTTGCTTGGCACGCTGGATCGTATCGAGTAATAGGTCGAGTGGCGAAGCAGCTTCTGGCATGATACTCAAAAAACTAGCGCCCCCAGCCCCACTCACACATGTGCAAGCGAAACTGGGGGCGAAGACATAGCAACTAAGGCACGTTCAGATTGAGTTTAAAGCCCTGGCCAGGGTTACTGCGCGCAAACAGGGTTAGATCCGTTGCACCTGGCTGTACATCAAATACCAGGTAAACACTCGTTGTAACACCATTTGCCGGGATATTATCCTCCATACCAACATCGGCGTTAACCCCACGGTTGACAAGCGCGCTTGAAACCTTGGGAAGCGCTGGGTAGACACGACCTTGTGAATCCCTCAGTACAAAGAAATCCGGGGCAAGTGGCTGGCCAGTACCAGTACCATTTGCAACCCAGGTAAGCACATGAACAAAGGTTCCCTGAGCAGTTTGGCCACCAACTTGATTCCCTAATGCAACTGCGTATGCGGCATTCGGATAGGTATAGCTCCAGCCGTTCACTTGAAGTGTTGTCCCAATTGCAACGGGTGCTGGATTAGCCTGCTCAGGTGGTGGAGCAGTCGGTACGGCTGTTGGTTGCGGTTCGGTTGGTGCAACCGTTGGCTCCGGATTAGCCGGTGCTGCTGTTGCTTCTGGCTTGGCTGGAATGGTTGTCGGGAGCTGTGAATCCGGTGCGACGGTTGGCGCTGCGCCAGTGCCAGAAGCGCTGGTTGGTTGCGCTGTCACATTCGGCTGATCCGGCTGCGCGGTGCCACCTGGCGGGAAGAGGAACTGTAGAAGTAGCCAACCAACAATGATAACAGCGCCTACAGCTAGAATACCCCATAACAGTGGGCTTGGCCCGCTGCGGACTGGCTCATCATCGTCGTCGGCAGCAGCTACCCGTACTCGTGGGCTTGGCCGCCGCATGGTTGGCCGATCGCCACGATCTGCCATCGAGGATCGTCGGCTTGTTTCACCATCGCCGCCCACCTCCACTTCACGTGGCAAAGCCTCCGCACGTGGAACCGCAGTGTAGCTATCATCAAAGGCCAAATCAAGCTCATCGGCGAACGCTTCATCGGCAGAACGAGGTGCTGCCGGACGCGCTGGCTCTCGTTCTGGTTCGGGCATTGCTGAAACTGCGACTGGTGCGGTTACCGAGGTATCTACCCCCATTGCCTGTAGCCCTTTGCGAGCCATATCGTTGGAAGGGTCAAGCGCCAGCACATGCTGCAACGCCTCACGACGCTGATCAGTACCATCGGCGACACCAGCGAGCCAGAGCCATGCCTGCGAATTCTTCGGCTCTTGACGGGTTAGTAATTCGAAGAGATTGCGGGCTGCCTCACGGTTACCGTTACGCGCCTCCTCGATCCCCAGTTGTAAAATCTGGTCGGGATCCGCCATGCGACGCCCTCCTATGGCCCTGACAATCGGTAGCACACCATCTGCGGCACCAGATCATCCCGGGCGGTGTCAGAATGCGAAAGTTACGATATTCTAACACACACACTGGTAACGGTCAACACCATACATGAAACATGACGCGCTGGCAAGGCGCAGATCAACCCAATACCCAAGAAAAGTGTAATAGGTTACACTTATAGGGTTCAATGATTGGAGCGTCGAGGGATCGGCAATGCAGTGGCTTCACGTATACTGCTTAACCACTACATCTGGTAGCTCTGTTCCAGGGCAACCTGGCTCTCAGGCTTGCATCTGCAACTAGCGAGGGCTATACTACATGGAGGGCCTATTCAGCTATAGGGAAGGCACACCATGCATGCCTTAGCACACCGAATCACCCAAGGTAGCCCTCTGTCTTTAGACCGTGGGAAGGAATTGGGGTACGGCGAAACGAACGGCGTGTACTTCCGATTGGCAGCCGTATGAAACATACGTTCTTGTGTAATCGTTCGTTGTATGTTATAATAGACACTATGCAACGAACAATCCGCGTTCAATTGAATCCCTCGCACGCGCAAGCCGACGCGCTGCAAGAAACCAGCCGATTGTTTACGGCTGCGTTCAATCGGTT
>JANLSE010000513.1:0-16472 GCA_031362265.1 Roseiflexaceae bacterium | reverse complement strand
TTGCCCCCCAACCCTCGCCCGACCTGCACCAACATCAAGCCGCATTTCGATGGCCTTTGAAGATCTTCTCGCGAATATTACTCAGTTCTTGGCGCAGGCGCGAGTTCGTATTCACCTCTTCGGTGATCTTCTCGCAGCCATACATGACGGTTGTGTGATCCCGCCCACCGAGTAAATCGCCAATATCAACCAAACTAGCCTCAGTCTCTTCGCGCAGCAGATACATCGCCACCTGACGTGGGATAACAATATTGCGGCTGCGGCCACGGCCCTGGAGCGCCTTCAGATCAACTCCATAGAATTCAGCAACCTCGCGAAGAATGGAGTCGGAGGTGATTCGCTTACGACGGGTCGTGTCGAGGAGCTCGGCAAGCGCGGCCGTAGCAACCTCAACCGAGACTGAGGTGTTATGGAGTTGAGCATAGGCTGCAACGCGGTTCATACAGCCCTCGAGCTCGCGAATATTCGACTGAATACGTTGGGCTAGGAAATCGATCACGTCAGCCGGAATATATTGTGCAATCTGTTCGGCCTTTGCACGTAAGATTGCCGTTCGGGTCTCAACATCAGGGAGCTGTACATCGACAATCAGCCCCCATTCGAAGCGCGATCGTAGCCGCTCTTCGAGCGTGAGAATTGCCTTCGGGGCGCGATCCGACGATATGACGATCTGTTTGCCAAGTGCATGCAGGTGGTTGAACGTATGGAAGAACTCCTCCTGCGTGCTCTCTTTACCTGCGATGAACTGAATATCATCGATCAGCAATATGTCGATATTGCGATAGCGAATACGGAACTCTTCTGTTTGCTGGCGTCGAATTGAGTTGATCAGATCATTCGTGAATTTCTCGGAAGAGACGTACAACACATTGATCTCAGGATCACGATCCAAGGCATAATTCCCAATTGCCTGAAGCAGATGTGTTTTGCCCAGCCCAACACCGCCATATACGAAGAGCGGGTTGTAGGCCATTGCTGGATGTTCGGCAACTGCAATACTAGCGGCATTTGCTAAGCGATTGCTTGAGCCAACAATGAAGCGCTCAAAGGTGTACTTCGGGTTAAGCATTCCGCGCAGATGAGTTGAAAACTCGAGCTGTTGCATACCTAGCCGCTCAGAACCATTCCCATTGAGCACAGTGTGCCCATTCCGATAACCTTGCGTATAACTTGTCCCATGTCCATTCATGCCCTGCTCCGATTCGGCTAGATCAGCCTCAACCAGATACTCACGAGTGGCCTGTGGTATTTCTGGCCGGGCCGCCTGAGCCGCGATTACAACACGAACCTGCACTGGGAACCCGACCACATCGCCAAGCGTATCACGCAATGGGCCAGTGTAGCGATTCTCTAACCCCTCCTTGTAGAAGGTGCTTGGTGTTCCAATCGTCGCAACACCGTTCTCGATTCCTAATAATGATGCACGCCGCAACCAAGTATTGAACTCGTGGCGCGGAGTCTGCATCTGGAGTGTACCCAGCGCAGTACTCCAAATTGTAGTGAGGTTCACAGGGACCTCCCGCAGAGACAGACAAGTACACAGCAGTGCGCTTTGATATCGCCGCACTGATCATCGCTCAGTTCTTCTGAGAGCAGTTCGTTCAAGTGGCTCGTACACACATCGTGTACTTCGTTGGTGACGTTCATGATGATACCGCATGCGCTCAATCTTTTCAAGCGCGATCCCCCCCTTAAACTATCACAAATGCTTATAGTACATGGCCCTTGAATCATCACAATGCTTAGGGCATCCATACCGATATTGATTAACTATGTCTACTTAACGTGGCTTAACATGTGGATAACAATTCAATCCGACAGAGGTGTTTATTCGTATCAGGCGCAGTAGAATGGGCTGAATAGGCTGTCAAGAGGAGGCCAGAGTTATCCACAAAACATGTGGATAACTCGCGAAATGTGTGGAAAAGTCCAAGATGACGAGCAGATGACTCATCCTAGTAGTTGTTGTAGCTCGGGTAGCGCTGGAAGTTCGCTCAGGCTAGACAAACCAAACTGGCGTAGGAACTCGGCAGTTGTTCCATAGAGAATTGGTCGGCCCACAGTTTCTAGGCGGCCCACCTCATGAATGAATTCACGCCCGACCAGAACTCGTATGACACCACCACAATCGACACCGCGTACAGCCTCGATCTGGGCGCGTGTGAGCGGTTGACGGTAGGCAATAATCGCCAATACCTCGAGCGCTGCTGCTGAGAGCCGCTGTTGCGCTTGTACACCCAGGAACCGTTCAACAGCAGCCGCGGCCTCAGGCGCTGAAACCAGTTGTATTCCATCGCCATGGCGTTGGACGCGTATGCCACGCCCGATGCATGCGGCGGAAAGTTGTTCTAGCGCTGTTTCAATCGTATCTGCGGGTAGTTCGAGCGCCTTTGCCAATTGCGCGATTGTGACCGCCTCCCCAGCAATAAAGAGCAAGCTCTCGATAAGTTGCGTAGTTGTTGGTGGTGGTAGTGGGGGAACTTCGATCAGAGTAGCTTGTTCCATGGAGTTCCTGTATTCAAACAAAGTTGAGCCAGTACTTATACAGATAGTAACTCGCGCGGGAAGCTTGTCAGGCTTTCGGCGCCACCCTCAGTGATGACCATATCATCCTCAATGCGTACACCAACGACACCGGGTAGGTAAATTCCTGGCTCAACAGTAAATGTCGTGCCGGGGCGTAGTGGTTCACGGCTTCCACCAACAATAAAGGGCGGCTCATGAATTTCAATACCCAGCCCATGACCAGTCCGGTGAATAAACTGCGGCCCATACCCACCGGCCTCAATAATTGCGCGCGCCGCTTGATCGATCACCTCGCCAGTGGTTCCTGATCTACAGGCTGCCCGTCCGGCTGCATTCGCCTCACGAACCAATTCGTAGATACGAGTTGCTTCTGCATTTGGCTGGCCAACCGCAATTGTGCGGGTAATATCAGAAGCATATCCATCAACGAATACGCCACCATCGAGCACAACCAAATCACCAGCTTGCAGCTGACGGGTGCCATTGGTATGGTGCGGGTTTGCCCCATTCGGCCCACTGCCAACCGCAAGATCAAACGAGGGTGCATGGCCAGTAGCCCGGATCTCCGCAAGCCAAATCTCTGCAACCTCCAGTTCGGTGATACCAGCGCGCATATGCTCTACTGTTGTACGGAGGCTTTCCTCAACGAGCCGAACCGCCTCGCGCATGGCCGCCAATTCAGTGGCGTCCTTGACCATACGCATATCTGCTAACACTCCGGTTGCGTCAATGAGTGTTGATCCTGGTGCAGCTTGCTCCAGGTTACGCAACTCAAAAACGCGCATGGCCATATGTTCGATCCCGATCTGCTTCCCGGCAATTCCTGTCTCGGCAGCAGCCCGCCCTAATGCTGCGCTTGGGCCCTCGGCATCATTCCAGGTGTGGATGCGGATTCCACCTTGTAGTTGCGATTTGGCGCGCTCTTGCTCAAGTGCAGGTAACACAAGAATTGGTTCGCCAGCAACTGGGATAATTGCTGTCGTTAGCCGCAGCTTGGTAGTGAAATCCAAGCCTGTCAAGTAGCGCATATTTGCACCAGGCACCAGCGCCATAGCATCAAGGCCGCGCATACGTAATGAAGCGCGTAGTCGATCAAGTCGGTTGCTCATCATTTCCTTTCAGAACCACAGAACTACAGAGAAACAGAAACATGATTGCACTCTTACGCTGTTTGCACTCACACACGCTCGCTTACTCGATGCGGGAATTGAATGCGGGCTATCATCCAGTCACCCTGTTGGAAGAGTTCAAACTCGCCGTCGAGATCGCTCGTCACAAGTGTACGGATGATTTGGAGGCCGAGGCCACTACTGATAGCTGGTGTTTCAGCAGGGAGGAGCATTGGGCCATTATCACATACATCCACTGTGACAATCCCATCGTGTAATTGGGTTTCGATTACAACCCGCCCACCTTCACCAGCCAAGCCATGGGTCAACGAATTATTGACGGTCTCATTCAGCACAATCGCGAGTACAGTCGCTTCATGGGAGCCAATCTGTACCGACTCACCAGTAACGCTGAATGCGACTGGCCGTTCTGGCACAACCAAACTAATCTGGGCGCTCTCGACAATCTGGCGGGCAACTTCATCAATCGTTGTGATACCTACATCTTCACGGCACAGCAGGTTGTGAACCGCAGCAATTGATTGGATACGCGATACACTATCACGCAAGGCGATTGCACCACGGCCATCAGGCTCTAGCCGCCGGAGTTGCATTGTGAGGAGTGCGGAGATGGTTTGAAGATTATTACGAACGCGGTGGTGCATTTCTTGCAGCATCGCAGATTTGATCGCAAGCGCACGCTGGCTTTCATCATAGAGGCGCGCCTTTTCAATCGCGATCGCTGCATCATCGGCGAATGTTGAAAGTAAGCGTACCTGTTCATAATCAAAATGGCGCGTTTCGCGGGTATAGAGGCAAATTGCCCCAATCGTTCGGTTTTGCTGTACGCGCAGTGGCATACAGAATAGCGAGATGAAATCCTCGCGCGCAGCGACTTGGGCAAGTTCGGGGAAGCGTGCATCATTCAGTGCATTAAGAACCGCCATAGGGCGGCCATTAATAACTGCCTGCGCCATGAACTCTGGCACGATCTGATGCTCATCACCGCCATGTGAAGCGGCTAAAATCAATGTCCCATGCTCATCAACTCGTAGTATATCGGCGCGATCCACATGGGCCAATTCAACCGACTTAGCACTAATCAGCTTCAACACTTCTTCCAAGTTGGGCTGTTCGGCAATCAGTTTGGAAACCTGTTGGAGCGTTGTGAGTTCGCGCACCTTCTGGTGGAGCCGATCGTCGGTTTCCTGGAAGAGCTGCGCGTTGACAATAAAGAATGCCAATTCGCCGGCAACGGTTTCGACAAAATGGATCTCTTCATCAGTAAAATCGCGCTGTCCATATGTCTGGATGGAGATCACACCCTGAAGATTGGCCGCACCCAGCTGGAAACGTTCAGCGCTAAACAGAACGATTGGAACCGCGAGCATGGCACGGAAGGGTTCTTCACCAAGTGCAGGTTCCACGTGAAAGCGTTGATCGCGGCGCACATCACGGATCGCCACTGGCTGACCTTCACGAGCAGCAGCACCGGTTATTCCAATGCCCATTGAGAGCCGCACTTGGCCAACGGCATCTCGATTGAGGCCAACCGTAGCGCGGAGCGTTAAATCATCGCTGCTACGATCATACAGATAGACAGAGCAAGCCTCAACGCCGGTAACCTCGGCCACCGTTTCGACCACCAATTGCATCGAAGCATCCAGATCGAGTGTTGAATTTGCCGCCGAGATGATCCGATGTAAGCCCTTCAGTTCAGCCATACGGCTCATGAGGTGTTTTTCCCACTCGCGAGTTTTCTGCTCTTCACGCGCCGTGCCATATGCGAGCAATAATTCTGTCATCGCGGCACCTGGCTCGATTGTATACTGATCTGCCAGAGCAATCCCAAGTTCGGCCAGTACCTCAGGGTTGCCGCCTTGTTCATACCAGAGCGCGCCCAAACTGCGGAGCAAATTGCGCTGGAGAAGCGGATTCGGCTCGATGGCTAGGCTGTCGAAGAGCTCGGCAACCTGTGGCTGCGAAGCGCGTAACTCATCGGTGAGCATCGTCAGGATCGCGGATTGATCGTGGAACATTCTCATGCCTTTAATGATGTGCCCGGCAGCTCGGGCATTGGCCAAAGAATTCCAGCAAATGCGCCTGAATAAGATACCCGGTTCGTTGTTCGAGTTGTTGCATAAGCGCTGCTAGCTCGCAACCATCGAATTCAACCAGCCTACCACATGTTGTACATACAACGCGATGAGCATGACCACTACTAAGCGTGTAACGATGGCATTCTTCAACTCCATGAATCCGTTGGAGTAACCCGAGTTCAGTGAGGAGCTTGAGTGTACGAAAAATACTTGCAGCTCCAGGTGAACGATCACGGATCGCTAACCAGCGATCAATATCGGCAGCGGTAAACGACCCAGCATGATCAACAGCTGCATCAAGAACACTTAATCGTGGGGTTGTTACTTTGTAGCCAGCGTTGGCTAGTTGCCCTGCGAGCGCCTGAACCGCCTGAGGCAAGGCCGATTGCTGCATCTTGGGACGTACCATAATCCTTCTCCCTTTGCGCACAATGGCGCGTGCTCTATCCATGATAGCTGTTTCGTGGTAGAGTTGCAACTTCTTATATGAGTTGCTCGTCATAATCTTGAATGATGTTGTTTCGTGTGCCATACCGGTACACTATAAGGAGGATACAATGAGTAACCCAACCGGACAGCCAGCAGGCGAACCTGAGAAGGATGTTGTAACCGAGTTGCAGAATGAATTGCGCGAGATGGGGAAGCAACTTGAGGCGGCATTTCGTGCCACTATTGAGAGCGACCAAGCGAAGCGTATTCAGAGCGAGCTTACCGCGGGAGTCCGCGAAATATCGGGGCAGGTTCGTACCGCAGTACAGAATCTGAGCACTGATGCACGTGTTCAGGAGGCCGAGGAACGTGGACGCCAGGCATTCCAACAAGCACGTGAAAGTAAAGTCGTGCAGGATATGCAGGAACTGCTTGTCACCGGGATTTCACAGATCAATACCCAGCTGCGTAACCTTGTGGATCGTATGGAACAGAGCGCAAAGGCCGCTCCTATCACCCAAAACGTGCCAATTGATCAGGAACCGAAAACTGGCGAGACAACCAAGTTAGACTAATAGCCTAAGCTAGGCAGCCTTGTAATGGTGGAGCGATGGAGCGCAGAATATGAGACGTGGAGACAGGAAGACCAAATAGCGCATAGCGCAAAACAGGCACACTTTACTCATAGCTCTTGCGTTCTTACGTTCTGCGCTTTTGCGTTCCATCGTTCCACCTAGTGGTCCCCAGCCCAATCGGCCACATGTGGCAGGCTGCCCGAAGAATATGCGGGCTCATCTGAAGCTAGCGTATTCCATGTGAATGTGGCTGGCTTCTCGCGAACGACCTGTTCAGGCGCTACTGCCCGCAGGCGCTCAAGCGCTTCACGTCGATAGAGCCGATGCCGCCCGACTCCTTGGCGGTAACTCTGCACAATACCACGGCTGACATATGCGTATAGCGTGGCCTTCTTAACCCCAAGTAGCCGCGCTGCCTCGTTACCATCTAGATATTCGATCCCATCAATCACAATTGCCATAACGCTTCCCTCTTTTGTTACTGCAAGTATATGTGGTGAAGCCCTTCTGTCAACTTGAATCAATATATATATAGCTATATTGACTCAAATCAATAGATATGCTAGACTTTTATACAGATGCAGTTGGCCAATGGCATGTAGCCTTACTGGCCTAAGCGTAGGGAGTGACTTGTGATGAGTACAATACTTCAGACTTCAGCTGGTCTTGAGGATGTTATATTAACAAGTACCCAGATTAGCCAGATCGATGGAACAGCTGGTTGCCTGAGTTATGCTGGTTACGATATCCATGAGCTTGCCGAACAGCTAAGCTTCGAGGAAGTTTGTTGGCTGCTCTGGCATGGCGAATTGCCAACAACCCTGGAACTCGCAGAGTTTCGCGCACAGTTAGCCGCCGAGCGTGTATTGACAGCAACAGAACTAAGGCTTGTGGATACGCTTCCGTTGAGTGGCCATGGTATGGATGCCTTACGAACGCTGGCATCTGGTCTGGCACAGCTGGATCCACAGGCGGAACACCTCAGTGAAGGTGCTGCGCTGCGAGTTGGAATACGGCTGATCGCCAAATTACCCGTATTGATTGCTGCCTGGGATCGGCGGCGGCATGGGTTTACGATGATTGCTCCCAATGAGGCGCTCGGTACAGCGGCAAACTTCCTCTACATGTTGCATGGCGAACTGCCAGATGTAGCTGCTCAATATGCACTTAATATTTATATGGTGTTGCTTGCCGAGCATGGACTGAATGCATCGACATTTGCGGCGCGTGTAGCGATCAGTGCACAGACGGATATTTACGCAGCGACTGTTGCGGCTATTGCAACACTCAAAGGGCTGCTGCATGGTGGTGCCAACCAGAAGGCGATGGAGACATTCCTTGCGATTGGCTCGCCGGAGCGGGCTGCCGCTGTGATTGAGGATTTGCTGGCGCGCCATGAACGCTTGATGGGGATCGGGCATCGCATCTATAAGGTTGAGGATCCACGTGTGCGGCATCTCCGTGATGCGGTATGCACACTAAATGATCGACCAGAGGCAATATGGTATAAAGTGGCTGACGCTACCAGCCAGGTTATTGCCAACCACCCATATTTTGTGCAGCGGCGTCTCAATCCAAATGTTGAATTTTATAGTGCGCCGCTGCTGTATGCCCTTCGGATACCAATTGATCTGTTCACTGTGGCATTTGCATTGAGCCGTGTCGCTGGCTGGATCGCACATATCCGTGAACAGATTGCCGACAATCGTATCATTCGGCCAAAGGCAGCCTATAGCGGGCCAGCCATGCGGCGGCTTCGTGTACAATAACGGTTGCACGTAACATTTGCGTGGCTAGCGACCGTATAATACCAAGCTGCGTCCAAACAGATATGGAACCACAGCGACACGGCTTCGCCGCGAGACTTCGGCGTGAGCCTCAGTCGAACGCTCAGCCGAATGGAGATACTGAGTTGGGCATACGAGAGCGATCTTTGGGTTTTTGTGCCGCTGTGGTGAAGAGAGACCCGAGAACGCGAGTTGGTATAAGATGGTGCCTGATGCACACGACCACATATGGTGATCCGCAGGCATTCCTTGATCGGGCTAGTAGCTTTTTGGCAACCCAAGAAGCTGCAAACAATCTGATCCTGGGTGTTTCTGCGGATCTGGCTGGTAACCCACGGGATGATGAAGCGCCACCATTCTTCGCGACTGCTGAAGATGATGGAATGGTTGTTGCAGCCTGTTTGCGTACTCCTCCGCATCCACTAAGTCTGGCGCTGGCCGTTCCAGAAGTGCAGGATTCCGCATTGGCCGCATTGGTCGATATAATACTGCTTCAGTTCCCTGATCTCCCGGCGATTTCTGGGCCAAGCACTGTAGTAGAACCCTGTGCAAGATTGATCGCTGAACGCACCGGACGTGTAATGCAGATCAAACTCGCGATGCGGATTTACCAACTGATCGAAGTGCAGGCACCACATGAAGTGCCTGGAGCGTTGTGCCGTGCTACTGAATCGGATATTGAACTGATTGCCACATGGCTTGGTGAATTCGATCATGAGGCACTTGGCGCACCTGATGTTACGCCACATCTGGCTGCGGCTCAGCGGTGGGTACGGGCACCCAATCGTGGGATCTATCTATGGGAAGATGCTGGGCAAACGGTCTCGATGGCAGGCTATAGTGGCCCAACCATACACGGTATTCGGATCAATTCCGTCTATACACCACCAGGGCTGCGTGGCCGTGGGTATGCCAGTGCTTGTGTTGCGGCACTCAGCCAGCTTCAGCTCGATAATGGGCGGCGTTTCTGCTTTCTATTCACCGATTTGCGCAACCCGACTTCGAATAAAATCTACCAGCGTATTGGCTATACACCAGTCTGTGATGCGACCGAGATTGCGTTTGTATGAGGCATGGTACAATCTCTTACATGAGTACTATTACTATTATTGGTCTTGGTCCTGGTGATGCAGGGCTGATCACACGTTCGGCGTGGGATGCGTTGCAAGCTGCCAGTGTGCTCTATTTGCGCACAGCGATTCACCCAACTGTTGCAGCGCTGCCCAGCCATCTGGAGCTACGCACGTTTGACTCGTACTACCAGAATGCCAGTGACTTCGCGGCGGTATATACCGCAATCGCTGAGCAACTAGTGACGCATGCGGCAACTGGTGAGGATGTGCTGTATGCGGTGCCGGGTGATCCACTCACCGCCGAGGCGACGACGCGCCACATCCGTACATTGGCTCGTCAACGTGGGGTCGCGCTACGGGTATTACCAGGCGTCAGCTTTATTGAGCCAGCCTGCGCCGCACTGGATCTCGACCCACTTGAGCATGGCCTACAACTGATTGATGCACTCGATTTTGTGCCAGCTAGTATGCCACACGAACTTCCAACTGCCGAAGCATCGAGCGATTCTTGGGCCAGTATGAATGGCTTCGATTACGAGCCAGCACTCTTGCCGTTCCCGATTCTCGCCAGCCGCCCTGCACTGATTTGCCAGGTCTATCATCGGCGGGTTGCCTCGGATGTGAAGCTCTCGTTGATGGAGCGCTACCCTGCCGGCCATCCGATTACTCTGGTGCGTGCAGCTGGCAGCGCAGGTGAGGAGCGCATCTGGACAGTACCACTGCATGAGTTGGATCATTCATCCGATGTTGATCACCTCACCAGTGCCTATGTGCCTGCACTAACGCCGCTTGCCGATGTTCGTGGCGCAGATGGGTTAGCATATGTGATTGCACGCCTACTTGGGCCGTATGGTTGTCCATGGGATCGTGAGCAGACACCGCAATCGCTGCGTAGTACCTTATTGAGCGAAACTCATGAAGTGCTTGAAGTACTTGACGCGAATGATACACATGCCTTAGCTGAGGAACTTGGCGATGTACTGCTGAATATTCTCATGCAGGCCGAAATGGCACGCCAAGCTGGCGATTTTGGCCCAGCCGATGTCTATGCTGCGATTAATAATAAGTTGATTCGGCGCCACCCACATGTGTTTGGTGATGTGACCATTGCTGATAGCGGTGATGTGCTGCGTAACTGGGAGGCGATCAAACAGGCTGAGAATAGCACAAAGGCGCAGGAGCGAGGTACATTAGGCGGTATTCCACCGAGCCTACCTGCATTGGCAACTGCGCAGGAATTGGCACGTAAAGCTGCCCGAGTCGGTTTTGTTTGGCCCAATCCTCAGGCAGCTTGGGCGAAAGTACAAGAAGAGATTCATGAAGTTGAGGCCGTTATTGCCAGCGAAGCTTCAGCTGCTGAGCGATTGACCCGTATTGAAGAAGAGTTAGGCGATCTGCTCTTAGCAACCGCAGTTGCTGCACGTGCACTTGGTGTTGATGCTGAGAGTGCCCTGCGCAGCGCAAATAACCGCTTCAAGGAGCGCTTTCTTGCCATGGAGCAGATTGCCACACAAGAGCATACATCCTTTGCAGCATTGAGCTTGGAACGGATGTTAGAACTTTGGGATGCGGCAAAGCGACAGTGACGATTATGCCAACACCACCAATCCCAATCTATTTGGATGATGTTGTCCAGACCCGCAAGCCCCATCCTTGTGGTGGCGATACCTGGCGTGTGATACGTGTGGGTGCAGAGATCGGCATGCGTTGCCTGACATGCGAGCGGCGGGTGATGTTGCCACGGGCCACCTTCGAGCGGCGGGTGAAGCGTTTTGTCTCGCGCGGAACCGCACAATCAGAGCTATAGGCTGCTTAACACCTTTTACGATTTATACTAATATTTGACAATCTCCGCTGGCTATGGTACCTTCCCGGGCGCGAAAGGGAACCTATTATCTCCGATCCATGTTGATCGGTGGCCGAGGAGAAACCATGTTCCGACTGCGCCATGTCGCGCTATTGAGCCAGCTCTTTCTAGCTATGACGTTGTTTGTGTTCTGTTCTGGCACGGCACTTGCTGCTCCTACGAATACCAACCCCTCCGCACGGCCACAGCTAAGCTTACCTACCCCAATTGGTGAGCGCTGGAAAATTATTCAAGGCTACGCCTGTGGTACCCACAATAAATGGGATCGTTACTCACTTGATATGGTTGCCGCCGAAGTGCGCACACGCGGTGCTCCAGTTCGGGCTGCTGCCGATGGGGTTGTATTTGCTTGGACTTCCAAAAGTGGCACGCTGATTTTGAGCCATGGGAATGGCTTCTATACAATGTATACCCATATGGCGAGTGTCGTTACTACCAAAAGGGGCGCGTTTCTGGCACGCGGAACGCAAATTGGTACGGTGGGGGATCGCGGTGCTCCGGGTACACCACACTTACACTTCACGGCCTTTACCGCCGATGGTGCCTGGGCGCGCAACCGCCAATCGGTGCCATTGAGGTTTAGTGAAGGCTACGATCTTCCCGAGGTTGGTGGCTGCAGCCAACATCAAGGTACCGCGATGATCGCAGCCGACCCATCAGTAGCGACGGTGCAAACAGATCACGAACCTCCCCAATTGGTACCACTGCACGATCCTCTCAGTCTCCATGCTGGGCTTCCTACCCCGATCGAGTGGCCTGCCGCTGTCGATAGCGATTCGGGGGTGACAGGCTACCGAATCTACATTGGTCAAGATTCACAGGGTAGCTCAGAATGGTTCATCCCAGATCCACAACTCGAGATCCCAGCGCTTGGCGTTGGCCATTATCTGCTTCGAGTTCAACCACTCGATGCCGCTGGTAACGCCGGTTCTTGGATAACAATGGCTGAACTGGTAGTAGTGGTAGCAGCGTAGCCATTATTGGAATAGCTACTAGCATTCCCCACGGCCAAATATCCCCTTCGAATACCTCCAAAAACACGAGTAAGCGAAACGGTATACATGCCGCTTGACAAATGACAAAGCGGCGGTATAATTCTGTGCGAACATCCAAATTATTTTAGATGGTTATAAATAATACGATGTCTAACATGCATGGGTTGGCTGGCCTTGAGCCAGATGAAATCTTCGTGATCGCCGATCTGGAGACACTCAAAGTGGTTGCAGACCCATTGCGGTTGCAGTTATTGGCATTGTTACGCGATCAGCCGCAGCCTGTGAAGCAGCTTGCACGAGTGTTGGATGTACCGCTTAAGAAGCTTTACTATCACGTCAATTTATTGGAGGAACATGGATTGATCCGTGTTGCCAATACTCGGATAATTTCTGGGATCATCGAGAAGCACTATCGGGTTACCGCGTATCGGCTTTCGGTTGAGCGTGAATTGCTTTCACCGCAGTCAGATGGCGAAGATCGTGGCCTGGATGTATTTCTTTCACTTGTGCTCGATCATGCGCGAGCGGAAATCCATCGTAGTATCCGTGCTGGCCTGATCGACGTGGCTGATTTTGTGCAAGAACGCGCCGACTTTATTCTTGGGCGGCACTGGTTAACTCTGACGCCATCACAGGCTGCCGAATATGCCCGCCGCCTGAAGCAGGTTGATACGGAGCTAGAGGAGAATCCGCCTCCCGCATTAGAGGGCGAAGTGCCGCGACGCTACGAGGGGTTACTTGGCCTCTATCCGGTGTTGCCTCCTGAAGATCCCGAACCAACCTCGCCTTAAGCGTATGGCAGCAAGCAATTATACAGAACGCAAACCACCTACCCGAATGGTATTGTGGCGATAGATGCTACTCACTGTTCTGTGCATGTTGCCTATAACTCTAGACACACAATAAGGAGGGTATTGTGACAATATCTGGGAAACAATCGGCGCGGCTCAGTCGCGATTTCTGGCTCTTCTGGAGTGGGCAGACGATCTCGAATTTGGGGAGTTCGATCACCATGTTTGCCCTGCCCCTTTTGATTTTTAAGCTCACTGGATCGGCGATTGATCTGGCACTTGCGACAGCAGCGGTATTTCTGCCATACCTATTATTTGGGCTGATCATTGGCGCTTGGGTTGATCGAGTTGATCGCAAGCGACTCATGATTGCGGTTGATCTGTTGCAGGCACTTGCGGTTGCATCGATCCCTGTGGCGAATATGTTTGGGATTCTTTCGATCTGGTGGATTTATGCAGTTGGCTTTCTGATGTCAACCCTGGCGATTGCGTTTCAAGCAGCCGAGTTCGCAGCTATCCCAAGCCTTGTGGACCAGAATGATCTTGTGACTGCTAATGGGCGTATTCAGGCGAGCTATTCGGCGGTTTCGGTGCTTGGCCCGATTGTGGCTGGGATTATGGTAGCATTCATGCCCTTGGTCGACCTCATTCTGTTTGATACCCTTTCGTTTTTGATCTCGGCCAGTTCACTCGCGCTGATCATGCGGCGCTTTAATACCGAAGGCGAAACACGCACAACCAGCATTCGCCAGGATATTGTAGAGGGTCTACGCTACGTGCTTGGGCATCCCGTGCTGCGGAATATCTCGATCATGATGGCGCTGGTGAATTTCTTTGGTGCAACAGTTGGTACACAAATTGTATTATTTGCCAAACGCCAGCTACAGGCCAGTGATAGCGAGATTGGCTGGATCTACTCGGCAGGTAGCGTTGGCGTGATATTGTTGTCACTTCTGGCTGGAACCTTACGGAAACGCTTTACATTCAGCCAGATTGCACTTAGCGCTTTGGCAATCAGTGGCATTCTCAATATCGCATTTGCCTATACCACCAATCTGTATGCTGCACTGGTGCTTTGGGCGCTATTTAGTGGGCTTGGCATTTTGTTCAATATCAATACTGGTAGCCTACGCCAGACAATCGTTCCGAATGAACTGCTTGGGCGAGTCATGACTATTGCTGGTGTGCTAGCATGGTCAGCCATCCCGGTTGGTGCCTTCCTGGGAGGTTATCTTATTGAACAGACCAATGATGTGGTGTTGGTCTATGCTGCAATTGGTGTCATCACAATTCTCATCCCACTTGTCTTTGCCTTCACTGCGCTCGGTAGGGCAGAACGCTACCTGCCGAAGGTCAAGGGCCAGAGTGATACAGTGATGGGGTAGACAAGGTAATCAAATAGCGCATAGCGCATAGCGCAAAGGCCAAAACAGCCACATGCTGCTCTTGCGTTCTTGCGTTCTTGCATCTTTGCGTTTCGGTATCTTTATACGTTCACACGAAAGGACCAAGTATGTCATTCATTGAAGCTGAAAGTTGGGAGATCGGTGCGGGCAATGAGGAAGCCCACCATGCCAGTATTCGGCGCTGGTTTGAGTATGTGCGCACACACCACGCCGACATGTTCGCTGAATGGAAATCAACACGCTACTACCGCCAATTAGACAGCGAGGGGAATCCAACTGGCCGCTACATCATGCTATTTGAGTTCTATACCCGCGATGGCCGCGATGCCTATAAAATTCGCCGCCGAACCTGGGATTCATATGCCGCCTACCGCGATGATGACCCCTATCACCTCTTCCAGGAAGGCAGTATCCGCACCGAATATTGGGAACCGCAGGAACAAGCGCTATGGTTTGAGTATGATGAGCAATAAACACGAGCATTGAAGCCGGGTATCCTTGGGATTAGCACTAGAGCAAGACTTTATGGAAGAATAGCTCACATGTTTCGATGCTCCAATGCTCCAATGCTTCGATGCTTACATAGCCCCAATCGCATCTACATACAGCGCATATAGCGATTGCCCGGCCGCCATAAACAGCCGGTTGCGTTTGCGTCCGCCAAAACAGAGGTTGGCACAGGTTTCGGGTAGATGGATACGTCCAATTAACGTGCCATCAGGTGCAAAGCAATGCACACCATCGAAGCCTGCGCCGCCCCAACCCGCCGCCGCCCAAATATTGCCATCACGGTCGCAGCGAATACCATCGGCGTTGCCTGGGCGCATGTCGATGAACTGCGCGCCACCCTTCAGTTGTATCCCATCGGCTACATCAAAAGCGCGGATGTGTTGTGGGCTACCGGTGTCGACAATATACAGGCGGCGCTCATCTGGTGAGAAGCACAACCCATTTGGGCGCTCAAAGTCGTCGGACACAACTGCTGCCTTGCCAGTAACCGGGTCAATGCGGTAAACATACATAGGCAGCTCAGGGTCGGCCCGGTCGCCCTCGTAATCCCACAAAATGCCATAGCCTGGATCGGTAAACCAAATCGCGCCATCGGCGGAAACCACCACATCATTTGGCGCATTCAGGCGCTTACCCTGAAATGAATCCATTAGTACAGTGATGCTGCCATCATACTCGGTACGCGTCACACGCCGCGCGCCATGCTCGCACGTTATCAGGCGGCCCTGTCGATCACGTGTATTGCCATTACTGTAGTTGGCCGGGCTACGGAATACACTCACTGCGCCGCTCTCCTCGCACCAGCGCAACATGCGATTATTGGGAATATCGCTCCAGATCAGTGAGCGTGTATCACCAAACCATACTGGCCCCTCCATCCAGCGCGCACCCGTCCAGAGTCGTTCCACCACCGCACTGCCGAGCTTATACTCGGCAAAGCGCTCGTCCAATACCTCAACCAGCGGCTCTGGGTAACGAACCACATCGTGTTCCCAATCACGCCGCGCGGCAATCTCACCAGGGGAGTGTTGATCTGACATGCAGGCCCTCCTAGGAACCAAGAACTAATATTGATACAAAGACACGGAGGCACAGGATAACTCTTCGATACAAATATTGAGCTTTTATCAAGCATTAATCTCCGTGTCTCCCGGTCTCCCGGTCTCCGTGTCTAATCACGATCTGCGCCATCTCAGTCTGCGCATCATCAATATCCAGGAGGTGTTGTTCAATATCGGCGACACGCTGCCGGAGCGGTGCCTGTTCTCCCACCAACCGCTCAGTCGTATCCGCTAATGCTTGGAT
>JANLSE010000462.1:0-10295 GCA_031362265.1 Roseiflexaceae bacterium | reverse complement strand
GCGCTTCTCGGCCTCATCGAGCCATTGGCGCGAGATTGTCACTGAGCGGAACTCATCGCGCAGGCGGCGTATTTGGCCACGTGCCTCGCGCAACTCGGCCTCAATTGAGTCATTGGCAGCTTGCCATTCCGCATCGCGGCGTTCCTCGAAGCTATGCAACTCCTCGGCGAGCCGATCACGGTACTTCTCGGCATCCTCACGCTGTGCGATTGCTTCCCTAAGCGCTATAGCGGCTGCCTCACGCTCGTGGTGGATACCCGCAAGTAGATCCTCAACCTGAGTATCTTCGTGGGCCATGGTGGCACGTGCGCGCTCAACCAATTGTACATCCAGACCAAGCCGTTGGGCAATCGCCAGTGCATTTGAGCGCCCAGGCAACCCGATTGTTAATCGGTAGGTTGGCGCAAGGGTTTCGATATCAAATTCAACTGAGCCATTGGCAACGCCAGGTGTTGCATAGGCAAAAGCCTTTAGTTCTGCATAATGCGTTGTAGCAATGCCTAAAACCTCACGCGCAAGTAAGCGTTCAATAATTGCGCGTGCGAGTGCCGCACCCTCAACCGGGTCGGTTCCAGCACCAAGCTCATCAAGAAGCACAAGTACTGGTTTTGGTTCTTCAAAGACTGGTTCTAAGGGTGCCCAATCACCAGGGGCGACTTTACGCCAGTTGCTAAGGTGCTCTAACTCTGCTGCGGATGGCTGTGGTAGTTGCGGCGCTGGTTGATGCTGTTTGCCTTCCTGACTATCAATTGCGCGTAAAATCCGAATGATGTTGGTCATATGCGACGAGAAGGTCGAGAGGCTTTGCTCAATACTCTGCTCGTCCCCAATATCGGCAAATACTTTGCCAAAAACAGGTAGCCGCGATGGGTCACGGGCTGGAATATGGAGCCCAGCCTGAGCCATGAGCGCAAGCAACCCAGCAGTTTTCAGCGCAACGGTTTTGCCACCTGTATTTGGCCCAGTAATCAGCAATAACCGAAAATCGCCACCCAGACGCAGATCAGTTGGGACAACCCTGGATTGATCCAAGAGCGGATGGCGGGCCTGTGAGAGTAGCAGGCTTGAGGCAAGCGGCTGTGGATGTTGATCTCCAGCGAGCAGGCTTGCATCATCCGTGATCTCTGGCTCGACACAGCGCAGTGCGATTGCATATTTCCCCTTAGCAAAGGCCAGATCAATCTCCGCGAGTGCTTCAACACCAGCAGTAATTGCAGCTGCTTCGGCACCAACACGATCCGAGAGTTCGGCCAGGATCCGCAGAACCTCCGCCTGTTCGGCAAGTTGGATTTCGCGCCACTTATTATTCAGCTCGACAACCGCCATAGGCTCGATGTATAACGTAGCGCCACTTGCGGATTGATCGTGTACCAAGCCACGAATATTGCGGCGATGCGAAGCTTTAACTGGCACGACATAACGGCCATTACGAATCGTGATGATCGGCTCCTGAAGCGAATCGGATTGCGAAGAACTGATCATACTCTGAAGTTTATCCTGGAGGCGGCCATACGCGATACGGATATCGACACGTAGGCGTGTAAGCGCTGGGCTGGCACTATCAAGCACACCACCGTCATCGCCAATAGCGCGACCGATTGTTTCTTCGATCTCAGGGAGATTCGGCAGCCCAAGTGCCTGTTCGCGCATATATGCAAACAGCTTCTCATCTAATTTGAGGATTTGGGTGCGCAACCGCCGCGAACCAGCGAGAGTTGCCATGATCTCGAGGAGCTGTGATCCTTCAAGAACGCCCCCGCGCCGGGCCAAGCCAATCGCAGGGCGGACATCACGGGCACCGCCGACACTCACATCCGGGTGATCATCCAATATGCGGCGCGCTTCACTTGTTGCTCGTAGTGAGCGCCGTACAATAAATGGATCTGTGCTTGGCAGTAATGCTAACGCGAGTTCACGTGATGCCGAGAATGCAACATGGCGTGCCAGTTGTTCGCGAATTTTAGGAAACTCAAGCGTTTCGATTGATTGTGGACTGATTGTCATAACTATTGTAAATTAAAGAACGCCCACGCTTCAGCAGGTATCACTGGCCGAACGAGGCCAAGAATGAGTGGCAAGATACTATCTTTGAAGAAGATTACCAAAAATGATGAGCGGGTTGTCGATTGGAATGAGCGCATAATCGGAAACGATACTTCACCAGCAGGGCTACGGAGAACAAAGAACAGATAGAGTACCTCGGCTGTCATTCCAACAATCAGGCCACCAAGGATCAGGCCAAAGAGCGTGCCGATAATACGATCAATGAAATCGAGTGATGGTGGCATTTTGGCATAACGAAAGGTGTAGATTCCAGTCGTGGTGAGTAACAAAAACCCAAGCAAGAGAATAATCCCAAATGCAATGATTTGGCTACCATCACCTGAAGTGTGAAAGCGTTGGCGAAAGAATGCCCCTACGAATTGAAAATAAAGACTCGCCAGGATGATGCTCACATAGAACGATATAATTGCGATCAGTAATTTGATCGTACCCTGGAAGAAGCCCAACGCTAAAAAGGCAAACATGAGCACTAACAGGGTAAGGTCAATATAATTCATTACTCGCTCCTTGCGGCGCATCCGACTAGAGCGCGTATTATAGCATATGCAATCAGCAGCTAGGCTCAGCCAAAAGGCTGGGATATGCAGCAGGCCACCAAATACCATTGTACGTAGAGGCTATTTCACCTCTTACAATGATATCTGATGGCCTGCAATGCCTGTAATGGCATCGTGGTTAACTAAACGCCATCACTTACGTGCGGCAGCTTCCATAAGTGCCTCGATCCGCGCGACCATCTCGGCCGGGTTAGGATGTAAGCCTTCGACCAAGAGTGCATTGTCGTAGAGTTGTTCGATCAGGGCATTCGCCAACTGTTCGTTGCTCCCCGATTCGACAAGCCGGGCCAGATCAGCAATCAGTGCATGGCTACGATTGATCTCCAGGATGCGCGCTGGCACCTTATAGCCTTGTTCAAGCATGCGCTGAATGCGGGCCATCTCACGGTTCTGATCGCCATCGGTTGAAACAAGCCGGATCGGGTGGTTACGTAGGACATTCGATGCACGTACCGATGTGATTCGCTCACCAAGTACGGCTTTGGCCTGATTGACGATCTGCGCGAATGCGCTATCTGAAACCAGCACTTCTGCCTGTGGCTCGCTGCCAGGAAGCTCTAGGTTACCATCATCAATATTGCGTAGCTTGACGCCATCGAACTCACGTAGGCCATTCAACATAAAGCTATCGATCACATCCACAAACAGCAGCGCCTCAAAACCTCGTTCGCTAAGAATATCCAGATGTGGGCTTCGTTTCGCGCTGGCGAGATCATTTGCCAGCACAAAGTAGATCTCTTCCTGGCCTTCTAGCATGCGCGCTTTGTACTCGGCGAGGCTAATCAGGGTATCCTCGGATTTGGTTGAGTAGAAGCGCAACAGTGGTAGTAGCTCCTCGCGTGCTGAATATTCGGTGGCGATACCTTCCTTAATGAATGGCCCAAACTCTTTCCAGAAGGTCAGATACTTCTCGGTATCTTTCTCGGCTAGGGTTGCCAATTCTTTGGTGAAGCGGCCAGTCAGGGTCTTCTTGATTCGTTGCAATACCGGAGTCTGACTACCACCGCCAATCTGGACAGTCTCACGCGAGACGCTCAGTGGCAGATCTTCACTATCGACGACGCCCTCAACGAAGCGGAAGTAGCCTGGCAGCAGATCCTTGGCTTCTTCCTGGATGAGGACTTTGCGTGAATACAGTTTGATTTTACCCTCAACGCGGCGCTCTAACATACCACGCTCGCGCTTTGATGGCACAAATAGAATCGCATGCAAATCGACAGGCGATTCGGTTGAGAGGTGCATATGTGTGATTGGATCGGTATAGTCGAATGTCATCTGGCGATAGAGCTCGGTATACTTCTCCGGCTCAACTGTGCGGGCCGCCTGGCGCCAGAGTGCTATCTGCTGGTTGGCCTGGCGATCGCCAACATAGACAGGGAATGAGACAAAATCAGAGTGGCGTTTGACGATCTGCTCAAGGCGCCAGGATGTGGCGAACTCAGTTGCATCTTCTTTTAGCTTGAGTGTAACCGTTGTACCACGCTCAGCTTTTTCGGCAGGCCCTACCTCGAATGATTCGCCGCCATTCGAGCGCCACAGCGCGGCTTCGGCATTTCGGCGGTACGAGCGCGACACAACTGTGACTTCATCGGCCACCACAAATGCGGAATAGAAGCCAACGCCAAACTGGCCAATGATATTGCTGCGCTGGGCCGCTTCGAGCTTCTCCATCAGGTTGCGCGCACCCGATTGGGCGATTGTCCCAAGGTTCTCAATCAATTCCTCGCGAGTCATGCCCACACCGGTGTCGGTAATCGTGATTGTCTTGGCTTCCTCATCGACACTAATTCGCACAGCCAGTTCGGCATCGGCATCAAGCAGATTGGGATCCGTGATTTGCTCGAATTGTACGCGGTGGAGTGCATCGGAAGCATTTGACACAAGCTCGCGTAGGAAGATTTCGCGATCGGTGTACAGCGCATGGGCTAGAATCTGGAGCAGTTGCTTGACTTCTGCGCGGAATGGTAGCGCAGTCTCTGGGGCTGTGTCTGTAGTCATCCTATTTCTCCGAACAGTTTACAAAAGAATAGCCGTCGATTTTAACGGGTTTAACGGGTTTTAACGCAAAGACGCAAAGACGCGAAGATGCAAAGAACCAAGAACCATCGTACGGGCGAACCTTGTGTTCGCCTGCTAAGAACAAGAGAACAAGAGTCACTTCCACGCTTCAATGCTACACCCAGAGGGTACCCGGCTTCAATGCTCCAATACCTGGCCTCGAATTGGGGTTTCTCTAATAGAATATACCTGAAACGCGCGCTTTTGGGTGCTAGAAAAGTGTTAGAGTGGTGGCATTGTTGCTAGGAAGCGCTTTGCAAGATCCGGGAGTTGTTTGACCGGGCCAGTCCGAACACGGGTCTGCGGTAGTGAGTCGAGGAAGATCTGGCCGTATTTTTTGCTGATCAGGCGCTTATCGAGCACTGCCACCACACCGCGATCACTACGCGAGCGGATGAGCCGCCCAAAGCCTTGTTTGAAGCGTAAGATCGCCTGTGGCACCGATAGTTCGGCGAAGGCATCGGTATACTGCTCGGAGCGTGCCGCATAGATTGGATCGTTCGGCACACTGAAGGGCAATTTGGCAATAATCAGTACCGAGAGTGCATCGCCTACAACATCAACGCCTTCCCAGAAACTGGTGGTTCCAAGTAACACTGTACGCGGATGTTCTTTGAAGCGCTCAAGCAGGCTACGCCGTGAGCCATCGATCCCTTGCGCCAGCACCGTAATGCCATCGTCCTCAAGTGGTTCTTGGATGGCCTTATAGGTTGTTCGCAGCGCACTATTTGCGGTGAAGAGCACTAGCGCACGGCCCTCGGTTGCACGGCAGAGCGAAACGATCGCTTCCTCCAAAGCGCGTTGGTAGGCGGGATTATTTGGCTCGGGCATATCGTTGGGAATATACACCAGTGCCTGTTTTTCGTAGTTGAAAGGCGAATCAAGCATGAGTTGGGTTGGCTGATCGAGGCCGATTCGCTCACGGACATACTCGAAATCGTGGCCTACCGAGAGCGTCGCCGAGGTTAATACGGCGGTAGCCTTCTGCTCGAATAGATTAGCACGCAGTAGATCATCGACAGTCAGAGGCGCCGCATGCAGAGTGAGTGCATTACGCTGGCGATCCTGGTTCAGCCAGGTGATGAGTTCCTCACGATTGCCATGAATGACAGCGCCAATATTGATGCGTGCTTCGGTACAGAAACGCTTCAGCGATTGGACGCGCATCACAAGCGCTTCATACTCAAGCAATTCAGCATCCTTTAGATCGAGCAGCAGATTCTCCATGCGCCCAAGCCCTTCGCCAAGGGTTGTAAGATGCGTATTGAGGTTATCCCAGGCAAGCTCAACGCCGCGCCATGCCGAGTGTTTGCGAACATCCTGTGTGAGCCGTAGGCGTGGATCATACATCGAGACTTCGGCCTCGCGGGTGACGAATGTCGTTAGGAGATTGAAGCACTCGGCTACCGAATCACGCGCTGCGGCAATTGCTGGCCGGATCAGATCAGCGATTCCCAAGATCTTATCCATATCTTCCTGGGTAGCTGCACTTTCACGGAAGTAGGTTTGTAGTTCACTCAGCAAGCCGCGTACAGGCGTGTTGCCACCTTCAAGATATAGATCGTCAAGAAACTGAATCATGCGGGCCTGATCAATTTCAAAACTAAACTGGTCGGTGGCGACATCCTCAAGGTTGTGGGCCTCATCGATGACCACATGATCATAGGGTGGCAACACATTCGCCTCAACCACCAGATCGGCCAGTAGGAGTGCATGATTGACAATCACGAGGTGGGCAGCTTCGGCGGCACGGCGGGCCTTGAAGAAGTAGCACTCATTAAAATCTGGGCAACGTGGGCCGGTACACATGTCGAATGCGGCACTCATACGGCTCCAGGCTGCGCCCTCACGCTCCTGAAACGGGATCTCGGCCTTATCGCCGCTTGTGGTTGTCGAAAGCCAGATCTGCACCTTGAGCAGCGCACGGGTCTCTTCGGGGGTCAGGCGGGTATCGCGGCGCATTTGTTTATAGCGATGTAGGCACAGATAGTTGCCACGCCCTTTGAGTAGTGCGGCGGTGAAAGGTGGCGGCTGCTTCCCGAACTGAAACCCCCGATTGGTGGATTCCGAACCCTTAGCTTCTGACGCCTGAATCTCGGCCATAATCGCTTGCAACGCTGGGATGTCTTTAAAGAACAATTGATCCTGGAGGTTGATGGTGTTGGTTGAGATTACCACTCGTTCGCCGCGTTGAGATGCGAACATCGCAGCCGGAACCAGATAGGAAAGCCCTTTGCCAGTGCCAGTACCAGCTTCAACCATCAGGGAAGTGCCATTGTTGAGCGCATGGCCGACTGCCTCCGACATTTCGACCTGCTGATCGCGTTGTTCATACCCCGCGAATGACTGGCTGAGTGGGCCGGTAGGCGCAAAAAACTCATGGATACGCTGGAGATCTAGCGGCTTTTCGTTGCCTGTTGGCTTCAGTGGTGTTGGCGTGCGCTCTTCCAGCCTGCGCTCTTCCTCAGCCTCCTGTTCGATGATATTTGACTTCTGGGCGCGATCTTCGCTAAACACATACTTGGCTTTATCGCGCTGCGCCTCTTCAAACAGATCGCGTAGTGGCCACTCAATTTTAGATGTTAGGCGGATGATCTCGCCAAGCTCGTTTAAGTCGAGAGCACTAATACGGCCAAGCAGATGCTCGAATACCTGGCGGGATGCATCGGCATCGGCAAGTGCACGATGGGCATCGTCATGCGGGATGCCGAGCGAGGCAGACAGTGCACTCAGCCGGTAGGCCGAAAGCTTTGGCATGAGTAACTGGGCCAGTTCGAGTGTGTCGTAGGCCATCTGTGGGAAGCGCATGCCATGCGTCTGGAGCATCCGAACATCAAAATCTACCGAGTGCCCGACGAGTGGGTAGCTCTTGACGAACTTAACCAGTTCTGGGGCAACCTCGGAAAAACGCGGTGCACCCACCAACATCTCAGGGGTGATATGGGTGAGTTGTGTGATTTTCAGCGGGAGTGAGTGATGGGGCCGGAGTAACTTGCTGAAGGTTTCGAGTACTTCACCTGGGCGAAATTTAACCGCCGCAACTTCGATCAATTCATCGACTTTCGGATCTAGCCCGGTTGTCTCCACATCTATCGCCACGAATATCCGATCCATGCCACCCATTCACCCTTCGCTCATTCGTTTGTATCGGCGGGTATTATACCATGATGGGTGGAGAGTAGTACGCCAAGATGCCAAGGCCGAAACGCAAAGATATAATGTGGACGGAACCTAATCAGCGCGCTATACTGATCCAGGAATGCAAGAGCGCAGAACGCAAGAGCGCAGGAACGCAAGAACGCAAGAACGCAAGAGCGCAGGAGTTGTTGCGCTATGCGTTATGCGTTATGCGTTTACTTAGGTGTCTATGATTATCGTAACCGATGTCTCGCCGCGTGATGGGCTGCAGAATGAGCCAGAAATCCTGACGGTCGAGGCGAAGATTGGCTTGATTGAACACTTGATCGCAGCGGGAGTTGCGCGTATCGAGTTGGGCTCGTTTGTCAACCCGAAACAGGTGCCGCAGATGGCGGGTACAGCCGCGGTTGCGGCGGCACTGCTACAACGCGCAGCGCAGAATACTCAATTTGTGGCGCTCATCCCAAATGTGCGTGGTTATGATGATGCCAGTAGTGCTGGCTTACGCCATGTGCGTATGGTCATTTCCGCAAGCGAATCACTAAATCAGGCTAATTTTAAGCACTCGGTTGCTGCCTCAGTAGCAGATTGTGCAACGATTGGGCTGCGCGCCAAGCAGGATGGAATTCGGTTTGGTGTGGCGATTGCTGCCTCGTTTGGCTGCCCCTTCGAAGGGTACGTTGCGCCGACGCGGGTTCATGAGCTGGCACGCCAACTCCTTGATCTAGGTGCCGATGAGATTATGCTCGCCGACACAACCGGCATGGCGGTGCCAACCCAAGTGTTTAGCCTGTGTCGGCAGGTTCTTGACCTCATTCAGGATGCACATATAGAAGTAGTGGCACACTTCCATAATACACGTAACTCTGGCTACGCCAATGCCTACGCCGCTCTGCAAGCCGGAATTACGAGCTTTGACGCTTCATTGGGTGGGATCGGCGGCTGCCCCTTCGCACCACATGCGGTTGGCAATATTGCAACTGAAGATTTTGTGCATATGTTGAATGGGATGGGCTATGAAACCAGTATTGATCTAAATAGATTACTTGCGGCCTCGACCTGGTTGGGCCAACAACTTGATAAAACCCTGCCAGCACTGCTTGGGAAGGCGCAACCGGTCTACGAAAGGGTAAACGCGGAACGTTAGAATGATCGAATGTTGGAATAGCGGTACGCGACATGATTGAGTGGCTTGGGCGGGAGAAGGGGCTCAGTCGTGAGGATTCATTTGTGTTGTGTAGTCTTGCTGGCGATCTACGTATCAGCCAGATTGTTGATGCGCCTAACTGGTGTGTCTCATTCTATATGGCGCTGAGTGTGTTTCGCTAGAGAAAACCTCACCACAGCGGGTACCCTTTGGGTGCAGAGACACAGAGGTCGCAATAACTAGTATCTCTGTGGCCTCAGTGCCTCTATGGTGAATATTCTTATTAGCGTGCCATGCGATGGAATTCCCGATTAGGGC
Organism: Roseiflexaceae bacterium; assembly: GCA_031362265.1. Taxonomy (GTDB): domain Bacteria; phylum Chloroflexota; class Chloroflexia; order Chloroflexales; family Roseiflexaceae; genus JANLSE01. The sequence continues at coordinate 1,013 of JANLSE010000462.1, read as the reverse complement.
GCAGTTCGAGTGCACTTGCGACACGGTTACTGTAGTTGAAGAATGCAGCGGTCTGGATAATATCCATAATATCTTCGTCGCTGAAATCGTGCGAGCGTAGCCATTCAATATCCGCATCCGAGCAGCTATCTGATTCAATGGTCATCTTCAGAGCAAAATTCAGCATCGCCATCTGTCGTTCGGAAAGATCGGCGGCGCGATAGTTTATTGCGATTGTATCGGCCAGCACTTCATCCTTCGCGCGGATGCGTAGGATAGCGCCATGTGAGACAACGCAATAGAAACAGTGGTTGTAGGAAGAGACAACCACTGCGATCATCTCGCGCTCTGCCTTTGTCAGCCCGGAATCGGCTTCCATGATCGAATCATAGAGCGCAATAAATCCACGTAACTGGGCTGGCCGTAGTGCCGCGGCGCGGAAGACATTTGGCACAAACCCTGGCTTCTCGCGATTTTTGGCGAATAATGCCTGGATATCTTCTGGTAGTGTTGCTTCTTCTGGAACGGTAAGACGGCTGATTGCATGCTCGCCTTCAGTTAATCGCACCATGGTGATGCTCCTTTCATACGTATATTTCATACGTATATTTCATACGTATATATAGATGTGAGCAGTGAGCTAAAAGAGTCATCTCGTTCTGTGATAATCTCTATCATATCTATCTGCCTCGGGTGATAGATGCTTAAGATTGCTTGAATCGCCACTGTTATACTGGTTGAAACTGCTCAACTAATTTCTCTGCCCACCGCTGGTTGGCTTGAACTGTACGGCCAGCGTTATGCGGTGTATGGACAACATTATCGCGCCCAAGCAATGGGTCGTTCAGTGGCAGTGGCTCCACATCAAACACATCGGCGGCTAGCGCAAGCTCGTTAGCCAGAACCCTTGTACGGAGTGTTGGCATATCACAAATACCGGCGCGCGTCACGAGTACCACCAGACAGCCGTGAGGCAGTGCGTTGATGTGCTCAGCAGTCACCAGCCGGCCTTCACGGTCGAGCGTATTGCCATT
>JANLSE010000456.1:0-11904 GCA_031362265.1 Roseiflexaceae bacterium | reverse complement strand
GCCCAAACATACCATCATCGCCTCCCACACTTATCAGTAGTTTCTGGCACCGAACTCCCACACAATTGGACCGGCAAGAATTGGGCCTGCTGGCAAGCTGCCTGTCTGGCACAAGGTGAGTGGCTCTTGTTTCTTGACGCTGATGTCATTCCTGGCCCAGACCTCCTCCATGCACTCATACTAGCCACACCTAACAGCGATATGATTTCGTTCCTGCCATTCATGTTACTTGGTACATGGCCCGAACGGCTGATACTACCTGCATTTCTGGAATTTCTGGGCGCACTGTACCCATTTACTCTGGTGAATAGGCGTAGCTCACCACTTGCATTTGCGATTGGGCAGTGTTTGATGATCCATACCCAAGCATATCGAGCAATCGATGGACACGCAGGTGTTCGAATGAGTATACTTGAGGATATGCAGCTCGCCACACGTGCAAAACGAGCTGGTCTGCGATTGTATGTAGCCGAAGCGCCGGATTTGTTAGCGGTACGTATGTATCTTGGCTGGCATTCACTCACCGAAGGGCTTACTAAGAATGCAGTAGCTGGAGCACGACATGCTGGCCCACGGGTTGCTCTCATCACAGCCCAACGTCTTATCGTAGGTTGGTTGCCGCTTCAATTACTCCTGTTTGGATGGCTCACCCACATGCAGCTATCTACTGATACTTTGTTAGCTTTGGGGGTGTTGCTGATAGCCCAAATACTCATAGCGGGGTGGATTGTACGAAAGCGCTTTCGTATCAATCCTGCCTGGGGTGTGTTGCTGCCAGTTGGCACATTGATGTACTTCTTTATTGCAGCCAATGGCTTGATCCGGCTCTGGCTAGGTATTGGAGTACGCTGGAAAGGCCGTGTATTGGAGGCTAAAGACTAAATGGCACCGTGTATCCTCAGCAGAAAAATACCGCTTCTTGCGCAGTGGCAAGAAGCGGTACAAAGCAAGTGATCTATTCAGTCAACAGGAGTCTAACAAGCCTGCAACAGATGCCACCTCAACTCTACGCCACTTATGGCGCACCAGTATAGGTAAAGTAGATATCAGCGCGCACCCCCCCGGTTGTGCCGCGATAATGATACCCATAAACACCTGCAGGGTTCTGTGCGCCAAGCTGAACTACCAAGCTCGGCGAGACTCCAACCCGCCCGCGTGAGTCGGCGGTAACTGACGATGAGAGGAAATAGATCCCATCAGGCGAGGTTATCCAGAATTCGAGCCGCTCGTTTGCACGGAACCCAGTAGCGCTAAGCTGGAAACGTGTACGCTGGTTACCCTCAGCTGGGCTCACACTGCCATTGCGATTTGCTGGCCGCGAAGTGCCCGGTGGTGCAACAAAATCGCGTGTGACTCGGAATGGCACAATCACCTTACGCCCTGTGCTGGCTCCCTCTGCTGTTGCAAACCAATTGCCATCCTGTGCACGCGGAACCTTAAAGGTTGCAGTGATTCCACCGCGCCCATCCGGTCGGCTCAACGCATCAAGCGAGTCAACCCCACCATCAGGCCGTGTCAACCAAACGGCAACTCGCTCGTTGGTAGCAAAGCCACGTGCGGTAAGGCTAAATGCAATCTCTGCAGGGGCGGCTAGTGGCACCATTGAGCCATCACCGGTTGGCCGTAGACCATCGTGAATAAGCTGCCCAAGTTTAGCGGGATCGCCGCGCCCACCAGGGGGAACCGGCGCAGGCTGGCCGCCACCTGAGCCGCCAGATGCTGCATCTACCCGGAATTGGCCAATTGCTTGGCGCCCGCTTCGATTGCCCTGTGCGGTAATAAACCAAACCCCAACACGGAAGCTCGAGTCGATCGTAACCTTGATCTGTGCATCCGTAATCGAACCATTTCGATCCGCTTCTGGGATTTCATCAATGCCCCGTACCGATTTATCTGGGGCTGTCAACCACAGGCTCACCTTTTCACCAGCTTGAAAACCCTCCGCCTGCACCAAGAACGATTGGCCAAATGTGCCGTTTCCAGGACTCATACGGACACTGGGACCGCTCGGTTGTGGGCCAGATGGTGGGCTAGGCTGGCCACCACTGCCAATCTGCAACACGACAATCGCTGCACGACCGCTCGTCTGACCCTGGACTGTTAGGTACCAGCGCCCTTCGCGGAAGCCACTGCTACTAAAGCGCACACCAGCATATGAAATCGAACCATTCACATCAGCAAGTGGTTGTGGATCCAATGAACTCAGGCGCTGATCAGGGGAATCGAGTAGGAAACGAACACGTTCACCGGGGCGGAATCCTTCGCCCTCAACACGGAAGATTGCATCTTTACCACCCTCAAAAATTGCACGTGCTGTCGCCCGTGGGGTGCCTGGGCGAAAGCCAGCTGGTGGGCGTGGAGTGCCATCTTCATTCAGCGGCCCTGGTGGCGCAACCTCAGGTGGCCATGGATCTAACAGTTGAATCGGGGCCAGTGGACGCCCAAGCTGGCCCATATCAACACGGCTTGGGTAGAGGCGTAGTTCATAACGAGCACGCTCAAAATACTGAACAAGCGTCCACTGCCCATTAATCTGTTCGTAAATTTCTTCGCTTATCGGATAGCCAAAAATGCGCTCTGCTCCGCGCCTCTCCCAGGCATTACGAAATAGGCCGCGCAAACTATGGCCGGTCTGCGGCACATAACGTTGTTTTGCGTTGGTTGTAAACGGTGGCACCTGTGGAAAGACCCGATCACCAGTATATTCGACACCAATTCGTCCCAATTCCACAATTGGTGGGTTAGCTGACGCAAGCTCAAACCGCCCGCGCTCAAACCATTGCACAATCCGGCCATCGGAACGGTAGTATTCCTCTGTTAATGGGTAACCAAACGTACCCACACCACCATTACGTTCCCAAAATTGGCGAAATGCCCCACGTAACCAGTGGCCTGTCTCGAAAAAATAGCGCAAATCGCTCTGCGCCGTCACCATAGGTGGCACTGCGCCAAAAATGATGGCGAGAAACAAAAGTAGGGTGGCGAAACCGGTGAGTCCACGCGACCGCATGCGACTACCAACCATACACCCTCCTTGACAGTTTATACGTAAAATTCTTCTCCCTATCGCAAAATATGATACTTCGCAGCATGCAAGTTGTCAAGCATAGATTTCGTCACTCACTGCCATGCTCACTTACCTGAATCTCTTTTCCCTTTGGTGGGAATGGCGGCCGACGCTGAATGTGATTCCATACCAACCCAATACCGCCGCCAACAAATAATAGGACACTGACAATCTGTGCAGTCCGCAATGCATCGGCACAGCTACCCCCAACTCCATTCGTACATAAACTATCGATTCGTAATCCCTCGACCCAGAAACGGCCTAGTCCATACCACATGGCATAGAACAGCGCCATGTCGCCTTTACGCAGCCGTGGGCTGAGGCGGCGCTCAAGCCAGATAAGCAATCCAAAACCGGCTATATTCCAGATCGATTCATACAGAAACGTGGGATGAAAGAGTGTTTTCGCTGGGTAAGCCAGCATATCATTATAGGGAGGCAAGCGAAATGCCTCATCGATTCGTACCCCAAACCCCAAAGTCGTGGGCACGCCATACGCTTCCTGGTTGAAGAAATTCCCCCAGCGCCCAACCGCTTGCGCTACCAATACGGGTGGGAGGCAGATATCGAGCCATTCCACAAACGGCAAACGGTTATAGCGTGTGAAAATCAGCGCCGCCACAATCGCACCAATCAACGCGCCATGAATTGCCAGCCCACCATTCGCAGGGTTAATAGTAAAGAGGAATGGCTGGTCCGCAAAGCGTGGCCACTCAAAAGCCACATAATAGGCACGCGCTCCTGCTATGCCAAGTACCATCCCAAGCAAGAGCAAATTCCAAACATGCTCAGGATCAAATCCGCGTTTAGCAGCACGTTTTGAGGCTATCCAGCCTCCTAAAAGCGCCCCAGTCACAATCAACACCCCATACCAATGAACTGCAAGTGGAATACCAAATGCGTTCAGGTCGAACAAAAAACGATCATCAGGAGGATACAGCTCCATGGGTGCTCCCGGCAATGAAGGGCTGGCACAGGCCACGCCCAAGCTGATACAGAGTTCTAGCATTGTACGGCTCAGCCGGAACGGTGTCAAAGCCTGTCAGCAGCATGCTATAATGCCTCTTCGCAATGAGTATTCGATCTCGTGATGCGAGAAATATGCAGGTTGAAGCAATTTACGATGCAGGTTTATTCTCAAGAAGATCAGTTAATCGAGCGCTGGCAATGGAATGACCCAGCACTGCGAAACCTGAGCGAAGTCGTCGTCGCATTGTTACATGAGGTCGTACAGCCTGGGCAGGCAGTTCTCGATCTTGGCTGTGGCACTGGGCGGTTAGCAGCAGATCTCGCCCAAGCCGGGTATATCGTCACTGGCATCGATGTCGAAGAGCGTGCGGTTGCGATTGGCCAGCGCATTCTGGCACGCCGTGGGCTGAATGTCACCCTATATGCTGGCGACATCCACGACCCACAGCATCCGGTTGCTGCCCAGAGCTATGATATTGTTGTCTGTACCGAAGTGCTTGAGCATGTTGAGGCCTGGCGCGAGCTTGTCGCCCGTGCTGGTACATTATTACGCCCTGGTGGCATTCTCCTTATTAGTGTGCCGCGCGATCCAGCTCAATACTCAGTACTCGATACATATGCTGGGCATATCCGCCGTTTCCAGGATGAAGAATTGTGTGCAGCACTCGATCCTGGTTATCGTGAGGTTACCATTCGGCGGCTTGGCTTCCCCTCAATGCGCCTGATTGTATGGCTCTACACAACTGCGCTACGGCTGAGTGGTGGTTCTCATGCCCAGCAATCGCAAGCACTCTGGCGGGAACCAACCCTTGCCCGTCGGCTCTATCTTACAACATTCTATCGCCTACTGAAGTTCGATAATCTGTTTGCTACACTCCCGCTTGGTGCAACCCTTGTTGTGCGTGCACGCAAATTGTAAACTGAATGCCGGTGCCACCATCTGTTCGTATGATTTGTATTCCTGCAATCCCTTGTTTCCAAAGGCCCTACTATGAAGATTCTTGTAGTTCTGACCTTCTATCACCCACATTGGACAGGCCTCACCGCCTATGCAAAGCGCATCGCCGAAGGGCTCGCTTCCCGTGGCCATACTGTCACAGTGCTCACCTCGCAACATAAATCGGATCTTCCACTCGAAGAAACCATTGAAGGTGTGCGTGTTATCCGTCTGCCATTCATAGCCCGTATCAGCCGTGGCGTGATCATGCCAAGTTTCCCGGCAGCCACTGCCAAACTGATCGCCGAGCATGATATTGTTCATGTCCACACACCAATGCTTGAGACAGCAGTTGTCACCGGTATCGCTCGTACACTTGGTAAGCCTTCGTTGATTACACACCAGGGCGATCTCGTGATGCCATCCGGCCTGTTTAATACGGTCGTTCAGCGTAGCGTTGTGGCTGCGATGACGGTTGGCCTCCAGTTGGCAACACGTGTTGTGGTACATAGCAGCGATTACGGGCAGCACTCAGCATTTCTTGCACCAATCGCACATAAGCTCGATGCAATTTACCCTCCAGTAGAAATGCCCACGCCCCAACCAGATGCGATTGCTAACTGGCGCACTGCTCTTGGATTGGATGGCCGTAAGCTGATTGGCTTCGCTGGCCGATTTGTTGAGGAGAAAGGCTTCGATTATCTACTCCAAGCCATGCCGCTTGTTGTAGAACAAGTACCAGCGGCACATTTCCTGTATGCGGGCGAAACTCATGTCGTGTATGAACCATTCTTTGAGCGCTGGCGGCATCTCTTCGAGCGACAACAAGCAATGATGAGTACACTTGGCCTCATTCTGGATAAGCAACAACTGGCGAATTTCTACGCCATGTGCGATCTGTTTGTGCTTCCATCACGCACCGATTGCTTTCCAAGTGTGCAGATCGAAGCGCTCCTTAGCGGCACACCACTTATTACCGCCAATATCCCTGGCGCCCGCGAAGTTGTTCAGGCTACTGGTATGGGTCGCTTGGTGCGTGCGCGCGATCCCCAAGCACTGGCCGATGGCATTATCGATGCATTGCAGAATCCTATTCCACGCCCGGCGCGTAGCGCTGTTCAGCAGACATTCGATATGCAACGTTCACTCAATGAGTACGAGTCGCTTATGCAACAGCTTGTAGATCAGGCACGTTTGCGGCAACCACTACCAAACACCAATAACGCCCAACAGCAGGCGCGTGCTGCCCTTCAGGCTGTTGGTACCAGTACTCCACTGCTTGCCCCGGCGCGGCAGACAACTACACCAAATCGACCCAATCTCACCGACAAGGATCAAGCACTACTCGATCAAATTCTGCAAAATGAAGCAGATATGGCCTATCGGCGGCGTGTACCTACATTGATGGATTTCCTCGAACTGCATGATGGTGATCGTGTGCTCGATTGCGGTTGCGGCATGGGTTTTTACCTCATGACAATGGGCAAATTGCGGGATCTCACCCTTATTGGAGTCGATGGGGATGTTGCCCGACTCGATTGGGCCGAGCGCGAACACGTCCCTGCTCGCCTTGCAAGTGTCGATATCCACGATCTTCCCTTTGCCGATAATAGCTTCGATAAGGTGCTGATGACCGAGGTGCTTGAGCATCTTGCAGATGATCGTACTGCAATGAACGAAATCTTTCGGATCCTTAAGCCGGGTGGGGTATTGGCGCTTAGCGTACCACACGCTAACTACCCCTTCCTATGGGATCCAATCAATAAGATTATTGAAGCGCTTGGTATGCGCCCATTACGCGGAGCTGGCCCTATTACAGGACTGTGGAGTAACCATTGGCGGCTCTATCGCCCAGCTGAACTCCACGATGTCATCACACGTTCTGGCCTCCAGATCGAAGCGCTCGAAGAGCAAACGCATTATGCCTTTCCACTTATCCATCTGATTGTGTATAGTATTGGAAAACCCCTAATCGAGAAGAATTTGCTGCCAGCAAAACTACGCGACTCCGCCGACCGATTCCGTGGCGAGCGTAATAATGGTAGCCTTTTGAATCCAATTAACCTAGGCGTGAAACTCTTCCGTATGGCCGATGCGCGCAACGACAATTTACGTGGCGATGAGCGAACGTTCGTAAGCATTGTTGTCAAGGCTCGAAAACCAATGTAGCATAGAATCATGTGCCAAAAACCATAAGAAGAACGCTAAGCGGAATTATTGAAGATCTGTCCTCTACGCCAGTATAGTCTGCGATACATACGATGAGCGACGAGCCAGAGGATCAACAACCTAGCCCTCAAACCATCATCCAAATAACTCCACCCACGGTTGACGCAGTCGTCCGTGATGGAGTTATTGTTCCTGTTACTCCGCTTGATCTACCCGATGGTACACCAATCCGCGCTTACTTAACGTTGCGGCTGGAAGACACGAGTGCCCCAGCACCTACCACCTCATCGGATAAAACCGCTCATATATGGGCGCGCCCAAGGAGCTCACATCCGCAAAACATCTGGGCTCGGCTGAACACCTCTGCATGGCGCGCAGCGCTGGCACAACCACTCGGTCAGCAAGGGATTATGGCGCTCCTAAACCGCTCGGATCTCGCGCTGCTTTCGCTTGGCATGCTCGTATACGCACTTGTTCGCTTCATTGGGCTTACGGCTTTCCCAATCTATTTCTTTTGCGATGAAGCCATTCATACCAATCAAGCGCTTGAACTCATCCGCAATGGCTTGTTGGATGAACGCGGGGTGTTTCTACCACCATACTTCCGAAATGTTGAAAAGTTCAATCTCAGCCTCTCGGTCTATCTGCAGGGGATCACCGCACTACTATTCGGTAAATCGGTATTTGTCAATCGCGCTACCAGCGCATCTGTCACACTCCTTGCAGGTATTGCGGTAGCGCTCATGCTCAAGCTTATCTATAAACAACGTCTTTGGTGGGCAGGGCCATTGGCACTTGCGGCTATTCCAGTATGGTTTCTGCATTCACGTACATCGTTCGAAACCGTATTAATGGTCTCATTCTACGCCTGCTTCTTATGTACCTATCTCTTATATCGCTATTCCAACCCGCAATGGATCATTGCAGCTATCATCTTTGGGGCCGCAACCTTTTACAGCTATGCCAATGGCCAAGGTGTTATGTTTGCCAGTTCCCTTCTGCTGCTCTTCTCCGATCTTGGCTATCATTGGCGAACAGTACGCACCAATCTACGGCTATTAGGTGCAGCCCTACTCACAACTGCGGTCGTTACATTCCAATATATCCGCTTCCGTTTGCTTTACCCAGATGCAATAGAAGAACACCTACGTGTAATGAATAGTATTTGGATGACCAAGGCACCCTTCGCCGACAAGATGGCTGATTTTACCAAGAATTACCTTGAGGGTATGAGCATTAACTATTGGTTTGTTCCAAATAATGAGGTCGATCTCGAACGGCATACGTTCAAAGATTGGGGTAATATCCCCATGATCTTCCTACCATTTATTCTGATCGGGTTATGGATCTGCATACGGCAATGGCGCTCATCAGCACACCGTCTGATCTTCATTGCAATTATTGCTGCGCCCTTCTCAGCCTCGCTCGCCTATATCCATAATTACCGAGTACTCTCAATGGTCATCCCAGCGGCGCTGCTTTTCTGCCTAGGAATCGAACAAGTATGGACATGGCTGCAGCGCATTCGAATACCTGGCCGACCACTCGCATTTGCCTGTGCGATCTGGCTAGTTGTGCAGAACGGTATCATGCTACAAACGGCATTAGCTGGTGGGCCACTCTGGTATCGCGATTATGGACTCTATGGAATGCAGTATGGCTCCCAGCAAGTATTCTCAACATTAGCAGCACAACTCGAAGAACATCCTACCGAGCGGGCATTTATGACACATTCATGGGCCAATAACCCAAACGCATTTGCCCCATTCTTCCTCACCGATGAGCAAGCTGGCCGAGTGCAGTTTCTCGTTATCGACGAGTTTCTCGGCAATAAACGCGATATTCCTGAGAATACATTTTTTGTGATGACCACCAAAGAGTACAATAACGCAATAGCAAGCGGAAAGTTTGTACTCGACACACCATTTCGCATCATCATGTACCCGGATGGAACGCCCGGTTTCTACTTCGTCAACCTTCGTTATGTCGATAATATTGATGCAATTATAGCTGTAGAGCGTGAAGCAAGGCGAAAACTGATCGAAAGTAGTATCACTCTCGACGGGCAGGAAGTTATCGTACGGCATTCAACCACCGATTTAGGAAGTCTGGCCGATCTTATTGATGATAATCCCAAGACGCTTTTACGCGGCCTTGAAGCTAATCCATTTGTGATTGAGTATGAATTTCCTGAGCCGCGCGAGGTGCATGGGATCACCCTAGAGATTTGGCGGCTTCAGCTTGAACTGACAGTACTTGTCACTCCTGCAGATGGCAGCGATCTACAGGTATTTACACAACGTTATGAGGATAGTCCAAATAATCTGAAGATCAATTATGATCTCCCTAATGGGCCAATCCGCGCTAAACGCATCCGCATCGAACTATATGATATGTTGGCAGGTGATATCGCAAAGATTCACATCCCTACGCTCAAGGTACGCTGAATGCGGCCTATGGCTCACGTAAATCGCCTCGAATCTCGCGTGCGCTCCGCAAATACCAGTGGATCACATCACGAAAACGGCCTTCGCGGCCAATCATGAGTGGTTGCGGCGATTCTGGGGTAGCAGCATCATCAGTGGCAAGCCCGCCTAAAGCAGTGCTCGTAATCGATATCAATAGCGGCTGATACAAAACAATACTAGGCGCCAAATCAATCCAGCGGCGCTGAAATGCGGTATAGGCACCAATTCGGATATCTGAATCACTATCTGTTCGCGCTCGATTAATTAATGTATCAATTTCTGAATCGCGTAAACCTGCATAATTACGCCCAGAATCAGCTTGATCCGAATGCCAAAGTTCATAGATATCTGGGTCACCACCTAGCCGCTGCCAGGAATGTATCGCCATACTAAATTGGTGGTCAGATAAGCGTTGCTGGAGTGCGTCTGGTTCAAGCGTGATAATAGAAACACTTACGCCAATCAATGCCCACTGGCGAGCGATCTCTTGCGCCGTTGCCTGCCGATCTGACGAACCATCAGTAATCAGTTCAAATGCGAGTGGCACCCCATCACGGCTACGCATACCAGTAACATTGCGAATATAACCAAGATCATCGAGTAATGTAGCCGCCCGATCCTGCCCAAATGGGTACCAGCCAATTTCTGGCGCTGCCGCCCACCACTGTGGAAGGATCGGCGTATCAATAACCGCTGCAGATTTACCAAAAATAGTATTAACCAACGCGTCACGATCAAGTCCAGCAGCTAATGCACGCCGTAATCCTAAATCCGCTAATGGCCCTTCCCGCAAATTAAACGTCAACATCGTATAGCCATCTAGTGGAGCCGAAAAACGATGTAATGCACGAGGAACATTGAAATTGCGCAGATCATTTGTACTCGTGAAACTCAGCCCCTGTATCGTCCCACGTAGGAGATCATTCAGCGCAGCTTGGGACGAATTGTAAGGCCGTAGTTCAATACTATCGATGAATGGTCGGCCCCGATAATATTCGGGATTTGCACGAAGCAACACCCGCTCGGCAGATAGTTGATCAATCTGATATGGTCCAGTACCAATTGGCTTTTGCGCAAATCCCGAACTAGCCCATTGCTCAGGCGAAACATCGGCTAGAAGATGGCTTGGCAGAATCGGGAATGTGGCGTATTTAAGGAATGGTGCAAACGGCGAGCCTAATCGGACAATCAGTGTGTGCTCATCAATCGCATCAACAATACTTGCACGCCATATTGCACGCAGGCTTGGATTACCCGCAAACGCAGGGCCTTGTATCGCGCGGATAGTAAAGAGAACATCGTTCATGGTGAGTGGTTGGCCATCATGCCATCGGACACCATCACGCAACACAAAGGTGTATACTTCGCCCGTCTCGTCCACAATCCACGATGTGGCCAATGCAGATTCAGGAACACCATCAGCGCTGAGTCGAACAAGCCCATCAAAGATCAATGCCTGCACATCAGCGGCACCTTGATCTATAGAAGGATCTCCAATAAGTGGGTTGATTTGTGTTGGAGCATCAAGTAATGCCTCCACATAATCACCACCCTCGACAGGTCGCTGGATGGCAGCAGTTGTGATCGCTAAATAGCTCATTAGTGCTAACACAAAAGTGCAACTAACGAACGCGATCAGGATTTGCCAACGAATGCGGCGGGCCATAGATGAAGCGTTTTCCTAGAACCCGATCAGTCCTGCTGCTGGAACTGATGGGAAGAGTGGTAAGCTCGCAATTAACGAAAGTACTAAGAAGACAACACCGAGCACAATTGTTGCTTGATGGATGGTCTTTTCCAAACCGCGCTTTGTTCGGTAAATTGAACTAGTATCCCGCGATTGTAACCCAGAGCTACGCCCCTGCAATATCACCAAAAACGTAAGCACACCACCAAGAATAATGATAGCAATATACAATGCGATTTCCACGGTCATCCTCTGTATCATTCATACCTACTCAAGCAACAATTATCATGCCGTCGATTATAGCATATCTCAAAGCGATCTCCACAGTTACAACATCTCTTTGCGTGTGTTTGACAGGTCCTAGTCTATGTGGTACTGTATCACCGTCGCGGGCGAAACAAAACGCGAATGTCGAGAGTTTATGGCGTCTTGACAGCTCCCAGGAAGTGTGGTAAAATCCTTTTTTGTGAGCAGCGGCTGTTGCGTAGGTGACAGACGTTCCAAAACAACCGAACGAGCGAAATCCACCCTGTCGTCGGCCCACTGGTCGGTTGCAGCGTCCCAGGTGCTTTTCAGTCGAGAAGCCCTGGATTTTTATCGCCTCGTG
>JANLSE010000425.1:0-19043 GCA_031362265.1 Roseiflexaceae bacterium | reverse complement strand
ACATCAGGATGGGCCTTTTCGATCTCATCGAAGAGGATAACCTGATATGGTCGCCGCCGTATACTCTCGGTCAGTTGGCCAGCATCATCGTAGCCAACATATCCGGGCGGTGCGCCAATCAATCGTGAGACAGTATGCCGTTCTTGAAATTCCGACATATCAACACGCGTCATGGCATCTTCACTATCGAACATGAACTCGGCGAGTGCCTTGGCCAATTCGGTTTTACCAACACCAGTTGGGCCAACGAAGATGAATGAGCCAATCGGGCGGCGCGGGTCTTTCAGGCCACTTCGTGCGCGGCGGATGGCATCCGCGAGCGCAACAATCGCTTCGTGCTGGCCAATAACGCGCTGGTGCAGATGGGCTTCCATGTCGACCAGTTTCTCGCGCTCGGTAGCCAACATGCGGTTGACTGGCACACCCGTCCAGCTCGATACAATCAAGGCGACATCATCTTCATCGACGGTCTCATCCAGGTTGGCGGTTTTCAGCCATGCTTTGCGACCAACACTAAATTCTTCTTCCAATGCCAAAAACTGTGCACGCAGTGTGGCAGCGCGCTCATAATCGCGGCGTGAACCCGATTCTTCTTCTTCACGCCGTAGTTGTTCAAGTGCCGCTTCCTGATCGCGCAATGGCGTTGGCATGGAATAGATATCGATCCGCAGTTTGGCGCTGGCCTCATCGATCAGATCAATCGCTTTATCTGGCAGAAAACGATCCGTAATATAGCGGCTCGACAGTCGCACAGCCGCCTCGATTGCCTCATCGCTAATGGTTAGCTCGTGATGATCCTCATAGCGTTTGCGCAGGCCGTGCAACATCTCAATAGTTGTCGCCATATCGGGTTCTTCCACAAACACAGGGCTAAAGCGCCGTTCGAGTGCGGCATCCTTCTCGACATGTTTGCGATATTCGTCGATCGTGGTTGCGCCAACAACCTGCACTTCGCCGCGTGCAAGTGCTGGCTTCAGCATATTCGATGCGTCGATTGAACCAACTGCAGCGCCCGCGCCAACCACGGTATGTAGCTCATCGATAAACAGAATGACTTTGCCCTGGGCTGCCCGCACTTCGTCCATCACGGCTTTAAGGCGCTCTTCAAATTCACCACGGAATTTGGAGCCAGCCACCATTCCTGCTAAATCCAGGGCCAGTAACTTGCGATCCTTAAGCAGCTGAGGGACATCATTGGAAATAATGCGTTGCGCCAATCCTTCGGCGACGGCGGTTTTACCGACCCCCGTTTCGCCAACCAGTACTGGGTTATTCTTGGTGCGGCGGCACAGAATGCGGATAACGCGTGTGATTTCGGCATCACGGCCAATGACCGGGTCGAGCTTGCCGTTCTTGGCGAGTTCCGTCAAATCCGTGCTGTATTTTTGTAGGCTCTCGTAGCGGCCTTCCGCGCTGGGGTTATCGGCGCGCTGTGAGCCACGGATCTCCATCAGTGCCTGATAGATTCGTTCCTGGTCAATGCCGAAGCTATTCAATATACGAGATGAAGCACCCTCACGCTCGCCACTGATTGCAATCAGCAGATGCTCAATGCCAACAAATTGGTCATTCAGCCGCGCAGCCTCTTCTTCGGCACGCTTGACAAGCCGTTGAGTGCGTGGGGTAATATAGACCTGATTGCCATAACCATACTGGCCATAGACTTTGGGTGATTTCTCTAGTTCACGCTCAACGCGCTGACCGATCATCTCCGGGTCGACCGACAGCCGCGCGATTGCGCGATTGGTGAGCCCATCGCGTTGGCGCAGCATTGCCAGGAAGATATGCTCAACATCAAGCTGGGTATGATGTTGTTCATGCATAATTTCCTGGGCGTCCTGAAAGGCTTCTTGGGCCTTCTCAGTGAATCGTTCGAGTCGCATGTGTTAACCTTCGCTGTATGATGCTGAACCTGCAAGGCCAGGAAGTAGTGTTTGATGCAGCAGCGGTATATGGGCGCTGAAGTGAGCAGGTTGTTGCTTCACTACAACGTTCCACAGGAAGTATAGCACATTGCTGTGTTAGATTGATATTAGAGATTGGCCGAATTATCCAGCAAATGCGGCCCATTCATCATAGCGAGTTTGGAGCATTTCCTGTAGTTCGCTATGTTGCAGGCCAAGCGAGGTAATCTTCTTCACATCACTACCTGCGCCAGCCAATTCTTGCTCAAGTTGTTTAATTTCGCGCTCAAGCATGGCAATCTCCTCCTCTAGTGCGCTGAGCCTGCGCTGTCGGCGGCGTTGCTCACGATCATCGACAGGTGCGGCTGGTTTACCATTTGCTGATTTTCCCTGCGTCGGTTTGCTATTGGTATGTTGTTGTTGCTTGCCTGGTTTCAATTGTTCGGCATGTGGCCGGTGCGCAATTGGTGTGCGTTGATCGATAACAGGTTTGGTCGCAACTGGTTTAGTGGAAGTAGCCTTGAGTGCAGCTCGCTCACGTGCTTCACGATCAGCAACATATTCAGAATAAGTACCGTTGAATCGCTCAATGGTATTATCCTGCACCATCCAGATCGTATCAGCAACAGCATCGATGAAGTAGCGGTCGTGGGAGACAAACAGTATCGTGCCGTTATATTCATTAAGAACCGACTCAAGCGCCTCGCGTGCATCAATATCAAGATGGTTAGTTGGCTCATCCAAAACGAGCAGATTGCCACCCATTAGTGTGAGTTGCGCCAACGCCACCCGGCTTCGTTCTCCACCGGAGAGATCGCCAACCCGCTTGAAGACATCATCGCCACTGAAGAGGAAGCGTGCCAAGAGGTTACGTGCCTCCTGCTCCTTGATCTGGGGTTGAATACGGCGTAGTTCCTCAATCACCATATTGCGTGGGTTGAGCCCCTCGTGTGATTGCGCATAATAATTCAGAACAACCCGATGCCCGAGCCGGATCGCACCACGGATCGGCGGTACCTCACCGACAAGCGTACGTAACAATGTGGTCTTTCCACTGCCATTTGGCCCCATAAGCGCTACACGTTGCCCGCGCCCAATCTCGATATCTGGGCTAGTGAATAGCGCTTTGGGCTGATCGCCAAGCATATAGCCAACTGTGGCATGATCAAGTTTCAGCACCATCTCACCACTACGAATATCGGTACCAATTTTGATACTCAGCTTCTTGGTGTGGTCTGGCCGATCAAGGAGCTTGATATTCGGGTCTTCACCGGCCTTAAGCCGCTCCAACCGCCGCTCACGGCCGCGCGCCTGAGTGCTCAGGGTACTATTCTTGAAGCGCCGTACAAATTCCTCGGCCTTGGCAATTTCTTCTTGCTGTGAAAGATACTGTTTGAGTTGTAGTTCCAGGCGCTCAGCCTTCAGTTGCATGAATTTGTTGTAGCCGCCAGGATAATCGCCATCGAGCCGCCCATGGGCCATATCTAGTGTGCGGGTGGTAACCTTATCCAAGAAGTAGCGATCATGTGAGATCACCATCAGCGTACCATCCCAGGATTTGAGGAATTGCTCAAGCCATTCGATTGCAGCCAGATCCAGGTGGTTGGTTGGCTCATCGAGCATGAGCAGATCTGGATCAGAAAGCAGAGTGGCAGCTAACGCGGCACGGGTCTTCTGGCCACCACTAAAATGGGCTACACGCTCATGGTATTGTTTAGGTGTAAAGCCAAGGCCATGCAATACACGCTCAATACGATGCTCAATATCATACCCACCAGCATGTTCAAAGCGATGGGTAAGATCGCCATAGTGCTCCATGCGTTGTTCCCACTCGGGATGTTTGGTGTCCGCGAGGGCATGCTCCAGCTCATTCATCTCGGCCTGCATAACATGCAGATATTCGAGTGAGTAATTCATTTCTTCGAGTAAGCTGCGGGTGCCGCCGAAATGTGCCTCCTGCGCAAGGTACGAAATTCGGGTACCACGCGCCATGTGAACACCACCACGCGTTGGATCTTCGATCCCGGCAATGATCTTCATGAGGGTGCTCTTGCCTGCACCATTCACGCCAACCAGGGCTACTTTGTCGCCTCGCGTGATCTGAAAGCCAATATTGGCGAAGATCATCTCTGCGCCATAGTATTTGGTAAGACCACCAACATTTATTACTGACATACCATCCTCATATCACAAAAAACCGTAGGTCGCGCCTGCGCCCACGGCTTGACATAATCTATTTCATTTTGGAACAGTGGAAATTTGGGCGCACGAATCCTACTGTCTAGCTAAGCCAGCTCGATTAACAGTAGAATGTAACGCATGATTCGCTCTCAACATAACCAACGATGTACCTTTCCAAAGATACCATGTCAGGCGATGTGTGTCAATCCGCCGAAGGGTGGAACAGTTGACAAATCGTATCAACGCGCTATAATGCCGATGTTGTGCCGGAGTGGCGGAATGGCAGACGCGTCGGTCTCAAAAACCGATGAGGGCAACTTCATGTGGGTTCGACTCCCACCTTCGGCACCAGCCACTTATTTGTAAATCATATCGGGGTGTGGCTCAGCCTGGTAGAGCGCAGCGTTCGGGTCGCTGAGGTCGGTGGTTCGAATCCACTCACCCCGACCATATCCGGAAGGCACCGTACATGTTGCGGTGCTTTTTTCATGCAGAAAGAGGCGCGCCATGACCTTGAATTTCCGTACTGCACAGCTGGCTGAATTGAGTGCTGAGGCTGACGCGATTACGGCTGCCGTAGAACAAACCTTTGCCATGCTGAGTGTTTCCCAACTCAATTGGAAACCTGCACCGCGGGAATGGGGTGTTGGCCAGTGCTTTGATCATCTGACGATTGTAACGACCTCCTACTTTCCACTCATTCGCAGTATTCTGGATGGCACCAAACAGAGCACCTTCTGGGAAAAAATCCCTGGATTGCCAGGGTTGTGCGCCAATCTGTTGCTCGGTGTAGTCGAACCAGTGAACCCCACGCCTGCACCTGCTCCACCCGCATGGCGGCCAACTGAGCGCGCGGTTGACGCTGGAATTGTTGCTATATTCCTCCAGACACATCAAGAGTTTACCCAACTGCTGCGGGCAAGCGCGAACCTCGATTTGGCAATGATTATTAGCTCACCATCGGCGGCCTTCATAACATATAGCCTGCTCGATGCCTATCGTATCAATTTAAGCCACGAACGACTACACATGGCTCAAGCCCAACGTGTCATGCAGCAGGCAGGGTTTCCAGGAGCCTGAGCACACAGCAACGCATAACGCATAACGCATAACGCACCCTAAACCCATCAACCTGCGCTACGTTCCACCGCTCCAATGCTTCAATGCTTCAACGCTCACAACCCCTCTGCCTCGCCATGGTGCTGATGTAGCCGTGTGTAATAGCCGCCTTGTGCGAGAAGGCCAGCATGTGTGCCATCCTCAACGATTTGGCCCTGGTGCATAACGATAATCCGATCAGCATCGCGGATGGTGCTGAGACGATGTGCGATTACAACGCTTGTTCGTGAGCGTAGGATGCGTGCAAGTGCCTCTTGGATGAGTACCTCGGTTGCAGTATCGATACTTGATGTTGCTTCATCGAGTACAAGCACGCCTTGTGGGCTCAGGGCCAATGCGCGTGCAAGCGCTAATAGTTGGCGTTGGCCTACCGAAAGGTTTGCGCCACCAGGTAACACATGATACTCATAGCCGCCGGGCAGTTGCTCAATGAAGCCTGCAGCATTGGCGAATTCGGCCGCATGCCGCACATGTTCATCGCTAAGATCCGTGCGGAAGAGCCGGATGTTATGGGCGATTGTGCCTGCCAGGCAAACTGGGTCTTGTGGAACTACCGCGACACAGCGCCGCAGGTCGTTCAGTCGTAGATGCCGAATATCAACCCCATCAAGCAATACCTGCCCCTGCTGCGGGTCGTAGAACCGGGCTAGCAGCCCAACCAGGCTTGATTTCCCTGCCCCAGTCGCACCAACAATCGCGATCGTTTGGCCTGCTGGGATATTAAGAGAAATCCCACGCAGCACTGGTTCATTGGCGACATACGAAAAAAAAACCTCGCGTAGTTCGACTGCACCGCGAATTGCTGGGAGCTCAACAGGTTGTACAGGATCTTGGATTGAAGGTGCAGTTTGAAGCATACGCTGGACACGCTCGGCAGCGCCAAGTGCGATTTGAACCGCATTGTACTGCTCGCCGAGGCGTAACACCGGCTGAAATGCCCGTTCGGTATATTGCACAAAGGCCACCAAAAGCCCGAGTGAGGCCCATCCTGCCAACACACCCTGCCCGCCGCCGTAGAGGATCGAGGCCATCCCGATTGCCGCTAGCACTTCTTGGACTGCAAGGAAGAGTGCGCTCTCACGCCGTAGCCGAATCAGCGCTGCGCGATAGGTCCAATTGAAGCGCTCATATTCCTCGGTGCTCTGATTCTGTCTTCCAAATAATTGAATAACCGCCATGCCATTGATCTGCTCATTCAGATACCCACTAATGCGGGCAAGGGCACTGCGTTCGCCGGTGGAAGATGCACGAATGCGGCTGCGAAAGTAGCGTGTAACCAGCACAAGGGCTGGTAATACTGCTAATGCAATCAGGGCTAACCGCCAGTTAGCAGCAAACATAACAAAGATAATAAACAGCAGCGTTGCACTCTCGCTTAGGATCGTTACTGCACTACTCGAAAGCAGCGCGTTGAGTGTATCAATATCACTGGTGAGGCGTGTAACCAGATCGCCAGTAGAATATTTGCCAAAGAAATCTTGCCCTTGGCTACTCATATGCTCGAAAAGCCTGGTGCGTAAATCGGCTAGCGCACGTTGCCCAGCTTGCTGCAGGAAATATGTATAGACATAATTGAGGCCAAACATAGCGATAGCTACAAGACCATACAGCCCGGCCAATTCCCATAACCCGGATGTCTCGTTGCGTGCAATTGGCCCATCGATCGCGAGTTGTAGAAGATAGGGAGGTAACACATTTAGCCCAGCGGTTGCAAGGAGCAACACGAGTGCTAGTGTAAGTGGGCGCCAGTGTGGGCGGATCGTTGTGGCCATGAGGCCGATCAGCGCAACATCGCGCGTTTCGGATTGATTGGATTGATTAGTTTGGTTGGTTTGGAGAATCTGGTTATTCATGTGGCGTATGCTTTGTCACCCATCTGCATCTCACTGGGCTACTTTCTGACGCTCTTCTACCTCACGCGCATGGATTGCGGCATACAGGCCGCCTTGCTCAAGTAGATCCTCGTGCGTACCGCGCTCGGCGATGTGGCCATCTTGTAACACAATGATCTGATCGGCATCACGAACCGATGCAATCCGCTGGCTGACGATCAGGCATGTCCGATGTTGGCGGGTATGGCGTAGCTCTCCCAGAATCTCAGCTGCTGTCTGTGTATCCACGCTGGCAAGTGAATCATCAAGTACAAGAATACGTGGATCGCGCACCAGCGCACGTGCAATTGCAGTGCGCTGTTTTTGGCCACCGGAAAGTGTCGTGCCACGCTCTCCTACCATCGTATCCAAGCCGTGTGGCAGCATGGCGATATCGTTGGTGAGCCGTGCGGCATGGGCAGCCGATTGCACATGCTCGGTTGGCAGATCGGAAAGGCCGAGTGCAATATTTTCGCTGATCAACATGCTAAAGAGCAGTGTCTCTTGCGGTACCATCGCTACTGTGCGGCGCAGTTCTTCGAGCCGGAGGTGGCGCACATCAATGTTGCCAAGCAGCACGCGCCCTTCGTCGGGATCGCGCAACCGCCCTAGTAAGCTCAGCAATGTGCTCTTACCAGCGCCAGTGGCCCCTACCACACCCAGAGTTGTTCCTGCGGGAATCTCCAGATCGATGCCACGCAATGCCCAGCGGCCTTCGCCTGCCACACGTACACCTACACCCTCGAAGCGAATGCTACGTTCCGCTGGCAACGTTTGCGCATCGGGCATATCAGCAATCTGGGTACGGCGGCGCAACACGGTACCAATACGGCCTGCGGCCGCGCTACCTTGTTGAAGGCGCTCATAGGCCTGGCTGAGTTGGTTAGCTGCACTGCTCAGCAGGCCAAGATACACAATAAACTGTACATACTGGCCAATCGTGAGTTGCCTCTGAATGACCAGTGCGCCACCCACCGCCAATACAAGTGTGGCCGCAAGGCGTACCACAAGGCTTGGCAGTGGTGAAATCGCACTAGAACGCAACACGAAATCGAGGTTGCGATGCGCATAATCATCATTACCACGCTGAAACTGAGCTACAACCGCATGTTCCTGAGCATAGACTGCCAGCATGCGTGCAGCGCTAAGATGCTCTTGGGCAAACGCCGACATTTGTGCAATTGAGGATTGCACTTTATCGAATGAGGATTCTAGAACGCGCCCAAGCCGTACCTGAGCGGCAATACTGATTGTTAGCATCACCAACACAATCACTGCAAGCAGCGGGCTTGTCCAGGCCATCAGTGCGCATCCAATCAACAGAAGCAGGACTGCGTGGATCGACATCTGGAAGCCAGCGCTATAAAAGCGCCAGATATAAATAAAATCGTTTGCAGCTCGCGAGAGCAATTCGCCAGTGCCATATTCCTGAATGGTCTTCTGATCAAAGGTTAGGATTCGTTCGAAGAGATCTTGGCCCATCCGGTAACTAACACCAGCCGCGATCTCACCGGTCAGCATACGCAAAAGAAAGCGGAACAGTGCTAGGAGTACAGCGAGGCCAACCAATCCAAGTGAATAGAATACCAAAACCTCAAGGCGGATGCCATGCTGAAGTGCATCAATTGCCTGCCCTAAGAGCGTTGGGCCATAGGCACTGGCGCCTGCCCCGATCAGGGCGTACATCGTCCCGATAATCAAATGCCGCCGATATGGGCGCATATAGGGAAGCAGAAAGCGCAGGCCGGTGTGTTGGAACATAAAAACACCTCGCGCTGAAGCGATTCATGAAGTGGGTGTCGATTTTACAATGCAACGTGCATCATACCTTATTTCAGGCGACTATGTGCATATTGGTAATTCTCTGTGCTATCTGGTGTGTTGCGGTTTGGGCCGGTTATGAGCTATGCGGATGGAGCCAAGCAGCGAGATCCTGAAGCTCTTCCTGGCTGATCCCGTGCCCCGATGGATATTCGTGGTAGGTCACATCCAGGCCAAGTTGTGAGAGCCATGTATATGTTGCTCGCCCTTGTTCAATTGGCACGACCATATCCTGTGTGCCATGTGCCACCAGAAAACGTCGTTTGGAAAGCAGGGCCGCATCAGGTGGCGTTTCCAATAATGGCGAGGGGTAAATTCCACTCAGGATCGCTGCACCAGCCACAAGATCTGGCCTGCTCAGTGCCACAAGTGCTGCCATTGTGGCACCCTGGCTAAACCCCACCAAAAAAACTTGCTCTGGCATAACCTGATACGCCTGGCTGGCCTGTTCGACACATGCACTTAACATTGCAAGGCTTGTATGTGCCTGGGGAATATCAACCAGAATGTCGCCACGGGTGATACTGATCTCGAACCATGCAAACGACTGGTATCCATTAAGTGCGATTGGTGCACGTAGGCTCAGTGTCATGCTGCCTTTGCCAAAGAATGAGGATAGGTCATAGAGATCCCGCTCATTCGCGCCGTACCCATGAACCAACAGAATGAGTCGCGTGATGGTACCTACCGGTGGTGGGGCAGCAATATATGCTAATGGGAGATTCATGTGGTTACTCAAAAAATCGTGCTAACATTCCAATGTTCCAAAGCTCCATCACAATGCGTTATCCGCTATGCTAAAAATAGTATGCCTGCTCAGCGCGATAGAACTCGATTGTCTTGCGTAACCCTTCGGCGAGCGCAACCTGTGGGCGCCAGCCAAGCCGCCCACGAATGAGGCGATAGTCGCCATAGTAATCGCCAATGTCAATTGGCTTGCGATCTGGTGGGAAGGGGATAATCTTGTATTCGCCACTGCCATTGATTTCGACCAACAGCGCAGCGAGATCCTTCAGATTGATGGTCTCATCGGCACCTAAGTTGAAGATCTGGCCATCCGCAGCAGCGCTTGTACCACACATAAGGAGCGCTTCGACGACATCATCGACATAATTGAAATCGCGGATTTGGGTGCCATCACCCCAGACCTCAAATGGCTCACCTGCAATCAAGCGCTTCAGCCAGATGCCCAAGAAGGTCTGACGAGTGTCTTTCACACGCATACGCGGCCCGATGGTATTTGTCAATCGCAATGCACATGCGCGGATACCATAGACATTATTGTAGAGGATGTGATACGATTCGCCGGCCATTTTATTGACACCATTCACATCAGTTGGGCGCAGTAAGTGGCGTTCATCAACGGGTAGATAGTCCGGTTTCCCATAGATTTGGCGTGTTGATGTGTAAATAATTTTCAGCTCAGGGTTATGCTTACGGCACGCCTCTAGTATTGAGAGTTGGGCACGGCAGTTGATATCGAGATCTGCATATGGGTCGCGCATCGAATCAAGATGTGAGTTCTGTCCAGCCAAATTGAATAAATACTGCTTCCCCTGGACGAGATGATCCATTGAATATTCATCGCGCACATCAGCGACATTGACAATCACACGATCTTCAATCCCAGCGATATTACGCATATTGCCGCCATAGCTTGGGATGAGCGAGTCAACCAGCGTAACTCTTGCACCGAGATCAACAAGACGAGCTGCAAGATTTGAGCCAATGAATCCTAATCCACCAGTGATCAACACATTCGCGCCAACATACTGTTGCATGAGTGCTTCTACCCTTTCGCCACCGAGCCTCGCCGCCGATTACGTTGCATGTGTTCGCGGCGAATAACCAGCTTCCACCACAAACCCAGCAGTTGCACACCTGTGCGCCATAGCCGTGGGAAGTTAAAGAATTGGCTCTGACCATAAGTACGATGAAAATGGTGCACTGGTACTTCAGCAAATCGATAACCTGCGTCTTGAAGTTTCTTTACCAACTCAAGGCAGATCGTGCCACTGTCTGATTCAAGGTTAATGGTCTCAAGCACTTCGCGACGAATAAGCCGGAAATCGCAATCAACATCGCGCAAACGGAAGCCAAACATAAGCTTCACAAAGTTATGATATATCCGGCCAATCACAATGCGATGGAAGGGATCATTTCGGTCGATCTTATAGCCATTGACAATATCGATCCCGTCAGCCATAGCTGGTAGCAACAATTTGATCTCGCGGGGATCGTATTGGGCATCACCATCGGTATAGAAAATCAGATCCTTTGTACTCTCATGGAATCCAACCCGTAGTGCACCACCGTAGCCAAGCGGCTCACGATGTGCTAAGAAGCGGAATTTATCTGGATATTGCCCAGCTAATTCTTCGAGCACATCAACGGTATAGTCGGTGCTGCCATTCTCAACAACGATCACCTCAAAATCATCAGTGATCTCCTCAAGCGCTTTGATTGTCGTTACAACCAGGCTACCAATTGTGCCTCCATCGTTGAACGCCGGAAAAAAAGCGGTAATGCTTGGTGTGCTTTTACTGTTCTCCACTACAATTCCTCCATGATTACTTGGCTGGCGATTATAGCATAGGCTGCTGGAGATGATGGTATGATAGCGCAGAGCGCAGAGCGCAAGAGCGCAAGAGCGCAAAGCGCAAGAGCGCCGTTTGCTTGTATGCGTTATGCGTTATGCGTTATGCGCTATGCGCTATGCGTTGTACGTTATGCGTTATGCGTTATGCGTTATGCGCTATGCGCTATGCGTTGTACGTTATCTCTTCTTCTATAGGAAGCACACCCAATGACACACCTGTTATCCACACTTTTGCGCCCGGACATTGCGGCACTTGAATCGTATACACCAGTGGTCCCGGTCGAGGTTCTTGCTGAACGTTTGGGGTTACCTGTCGAGCGAATTGTTAAGCTTGATGCGAATGAGAATCCATACGGCCCTGCACCACGGGCGTTGGCGGCGCTGGCCGAGTTGGGTACTAGTCAGGCACTCCGCTCGGCGATTTATCCCGACCCTGAGCACACGGCACTACGCCGCAAATTGAGTCTCCATCTTGGCCAACCAATCGAACGGATTGTATGTGGTGCAGGATCGGATGAATTAATCGATCTGCTGATGCGTTTGGTACTCATGCCGGGTAGTGTGATGATCGATTGTTCTCCCACCTTTGGCATGTACGCCTTCAATGCTGGGCTACATGCCGCGCGAGTGATCGATGTGCCACGTAATGAGCGTTTTGATGTTGATATTGAAGCAGTTGCCGATGCGGTTGATCAGGGCGGTAAGTTACTCTTCCTACCCGCTCCGAATAACCCAACCGGCAATCCTTTGGCGCGTGCCGACATTCTGCGTCTGTTGGAGCTGCCGCTGTTATTGGTGGTCGATGAAGCATATGCTGAATTTGCTGGCCTGAGCGCACTCGATCTCGTTGGCGAATATCCGCACCTGGTTATTCTGCGCACCTTTAGTAAGTGGGCGGGTCTTGCCGGGTTACGGGTTGGCTATGGGGTAATGCACCCGGAGATGGCAACCCAACTCTGGAAGATCAAGCAGCCCTATAATGTGAATGTCGCTGCTCTGGTTGCAGCAGAAGCCTCGCTCGATGATGCCGATTGGCTCATGGCGAATGTTGCGCGCCTTAACGCTGAACGTGAGCGATTGATCGCCACACTGGCAACACTCCCTAGCCTGCATCCATACCCGAGCGCTGCCAATTTCGTTCTCTGTCGCGTTGATTCCGCTCAGGGCATTTCTGCCGCCGATCGCGCACGTGGCATCCGCGATAACCTGCGTAAGCGTGGCGTTCTCATCCGCCACTATGCCCGCCCCGATCTTGCCGAGTGTGTGCGCTTCAGTATTGGCCGCCCCGAACAGAACAATATTCTGATAGATGAACTGAAGCAGGTGTTGTAAAGCGCAGGAGCGTACAGCGCAAGAACGCAAGAATGTAGGGGATTTGCGTTATGCGTTGTGCGTTGTGCATTATCTATTCTTCCAAGGAGCATCCTATGGCATCTGAATCACTGCACGCCTTACGTGAATTTGCCGCCGATATGGCGTGGCAGGCAGGTAAACTGACACTGCGCTATTTTCAGACGGGTATTGTGCCCGATCTGAAATCCGATCATACCCCAGTAACCCTGGCCGACCGTGAGTCAGAACGATTAATGCGGCGCCTGATCGAGGCCTCCTACCCAGATCATAGTATTCTCGGCGAAGAAGAGGGTGAGACGCGCCCAGGGGCAACCTACAAATGGATTCTTGACCCAATCGATGGAACCAAATCGTTTGTGCGCGGGGTGCCACTTTATGCAGTATTGGTTGGCCTGGAGTGCGATGGTGAGATGATTGCTGGCGTCATCAATTGTCCTGCAGTAGGCGATTTCTTGGTCGCGGCACACGGCCAAGGATGCTACTGGAATGGCCGGCAGACTCATGTTTCACAAACTAAGACATTGTGTGAATCACTCTTACTCACGACCGATTCTAGTGCGATGGATAAGTATGGTCGAAGTGAGTCGTACCGCCGCCTGTTAGCAGCTACCGCCATGCAGCGCACCTGGAGCGATGCCTATGGGTATGTGCTTGTTGCCACTGGGCGTGCTGAGGTGATGCTGGATCCAAGAATGAGTGTTTGGGATTGTGGTGCCTTACTGCCGGTCATTCGGGAGGCAGGCGGCACATTCACCGATTGGAAGGGTAACTCAACCGTGTATGGTGAAGAAGCAATCGGTACAAATGGACATGTGTATCAGGAAATAATGGATCTGATCACAGGAGCCGAGTAAGCCCTGAAACCAGAGGCCAGGGGATCTTGTTGGGATCTCCTGGCCTCTCTGTTCTGTAGGAACGAAGGGCTAGCGGCGAAGTACAAGATACCCGAGCAGAACCAGTATTTGCACCAAAACTGGAATGAGTCCGCCAGCGAGCAACAGGCCACCTCGCCAGTCGTATAACGCACCCCACAGGCCTGCGGCCAAAACAAAAACCCAAACAAGCATAAGCAGCCAGATCAATGTTGGCAGAACAGGTACCGCAAGCAGAACCAATAACAAAACTGCGAGCATTGCCGCAACGCGGGGAAGCTGTGCAACCGGATACACATACCAGGCACGCGCACCCTCTTCGCCACCACCACTGCTCTCATCCAGTGCAACTGATGCCAGCGCGACGATCGGCCACTCAAGCATACCCAGGATGAATAATGTCAGTGCCACAATGATTGTGCGCGTGTTCGGCAGAATTGATTGCTGAACCATCAGATCTAGTAGCAAGATCACCGGCGGTAAGAGTGAAAGCACGATCATTGGGCGCATAGCACGCAGCATCCGGCCTAGCTCAATTTGCTTTGATTCTGGCTCAGTACGAATCTCATCGACCACCGTATCCAATGCGGTATTTGGCCCAAACATGGTTAAGAGCAGATTTGAGCGCGCATGGCTCTGAAAAACGGGTGCTGCGACACGCTTCTCGTTGGCTGGGCCACCCATAACCTCGAGGATAATGCGCTGGAGTAATGGCTCGAATGCACTCATCGCGGAGGTCATAAGCAACCCTGGGCGTATACTGCCATCGTATATCAGGCTGCCGAAGCGAGCTGGAAACGGTAAGCCTCCACGTACCTGAATAATAACAATTTGCGAACTCTCGGAAAGCTCAGTTACCTTTACCGCAGTTAATTGCGACCAAGGCACAACCTGCCAACGCCGGAAGTAGCGCACTGCTAAGCCTTCACGGCGCGCAGCCAGATCAGGCAAAAGGTAGCGTAATACAGCAATTAGCGGCAGACCAACCACAACCAGAAGTACAGCAGCGATCAGTGGCCACCAGGGTGGTTCAATCAGGCGTATCGTCAGCCATGTAAATGGCGGGAAACTTCGTAGTGTTGGTACTAATAACCCAATGCCACTCAGGAGTAATACACACGTGCGGAGTACCAGTAGGCCACCAAGAAGATATGCGCCACCACGAAGCAAGATAGTAATGTGGGGTGGGTACACTCCTGCAACGACATCATTGCGTTGTGTTTGCGAAATGCCGCTTGGCGTAATTGATGCTTTTGTAGGCGTGGTTACTTTTTGGCTGAAGAAAGCGCCTGGATTTAGCAGAAACCGAAAGAATGGTGATACGGATTCTTCTTGAAGCTGCGCACCACGGCCCTCCATGACGCGCGCAACTCGATCACTCTCGGTTAAGAGCGTTCGCACCAGTGTATCAAAATCATTAATCGCCGAAGTTACCAGAATACCACGGCGCAACCTCAGCCGATAGATAAAACTATACAACCGATGCCAGTCGGTCAGATAACTGCCCTGCGTTTCGACAAGCAGCACATATCGTTCGCTTGATTCGGTCACCTGGACAGATCGAATGCTTTCCCAGGGTAGTGCCAGCCAACCACCAGCAAATTCAACCAATAAGCCACGTGCGCTGGTACGAATCGTAGGCATGCCGTAGCGCAGCAGCAGCGCGGCAAGTAATGCCAACGCAAGCCAACCTAAATCCGGCAGTAATTCGATACCAGCTTGGTACAAAGAACCGCAACAGCGAGGAATATTGCCTACTGTTGATATTACGATATCGCGTAGTATTGGAAAGCGCCCGAATAGGCTGGTATCTACTCCGCGGGTTTCCCAGTAGATGCGTAGAAGATCACGTCCAACAAGCACTACTGCAATCATCACAGCGGTAGCGGTCAGGAGTTCGATCACAACCTCAACGCGCCGTGGATAGCGATGGATGCGCTCAGTTGACGACATCATACCTCCCTATTCGTCCAAGCTCATCCCACTCTGCAAACGCTGCACGGTAAGTGTAGCAGTATCTAATAAACGTTGGCAGGCGGCTGCAATCACAACTCCCTCTTCATACAGAAGAAGTGATTCTTCAAGTGGTAAATCGCCTGACTCAAGCTGGTTTACAATATTCTGAAGCCGAGTGAAGAGTACCTCATAGCGCTCAGTAGGTGTATCTGGTGTCATGCTTCTACCCTTGCCTGGAGATTGCCACCGCGCGTAATAATTGTCAGTATTTCGCCAGTTGTGGCCTGCTCTGGATGAGTCACAATCTGTCGATCTGCGCGCCGTACTACCGCATACCCACGTGCCAGGATGGCATCGGGGCTGAGGGCGACCAATTGCGCTTGTGCTCCTGCTAAGGTAGCCTGTGCAAGTGCCAATCGATGCTCGATACGCGTTTCCGCCCGCTGGAGCATATCGTCAATCAATTGGCGATCGCGTTCAATGCGGATCACTGGCGAACGCAACTTTAGTGTCTGTTGTTGTGCTAGGAGCGCTATTTGCAGGCGTTCCATCCGATTGCCGATTGCCTGATCGAGCCGCTCGTGTAAATAGCTAAGTTCATCACTGAGTTCCAGGTGATCTGGAGTGGCAATCTCCGCTGCGGCCGAGGGTGTTGGTGCACGAACATCTGCAACAAAGTCAATAATTGTGGTGTCAGTTTCGTGGCCTACCCCACTAATAACTGGCTTCGGGCTGGCGAACACGGCACGTGCGACAGTTTCCTCGTTGAAGGCCCATAAATCTTCGATCGACCCACCACCCCGAGCGACAATAATAACATCGACAGGCTGCTCGTAGAGTGCGTATAACGCCTCAACGATTGTATCGGCGGCACCTTGGCCCTGAACCTTGCATGGTGCAATAATCACTTCGGTTAAGGGGTAACGCCGACCAATAACCTGCAGAATATCCTGCAATGCCGCGCTGGTAGGTGAAGTCGCAATTCCAATACGGCGAGGTGCTGGTGGCAGTGGGCGTTTGCGCGATTCATCGAACAGCCCCTCAGACTCCAACCGGGATTTCAGGCGCTCAAACTGGGCTTGCAGAATGCCAATACCAGCTGGACGTATATCATCCACCACTAATTGAAGTTGCCCACGGCCTTCATAAAAGGTAATTCGGCCATGGGCGAGAATCGCATCTCCGTTGCTTGGTAATCGCCCAATCCGTGTGGCGGAACTCTTCCACACCACAGCACTCATTTGGGCATCGCCATCTTTGAGGGTGAAATAGCAATGGCCTGATGTATGCCGATTGAAATTCGAGACCTCACCTTCAACCCAGATATCGCGCAAGATCTCGTCTGAATCGAGCAGTTCACGCAGATAGATCGTTAGTTCGGTAACAGTCAGTAACTTCATTCTATGCTCATGCTGTGCCCAAAAATCGCTGAGCGATGCTGATCACGAACAATCTTCTGCTTTCAGCACTCAAATCGGCTCGACAATCAGCAGAACCTGGCCATATTCAACTGGCTGGGCATTCTTGACAAGAACACGCACCACACGCCCGGAAACTTCGCTCTCGATTTCATTCATCATCTTCATCGCCTCGATTATACCGACGCGATCCCCAATCTGGATGATATCGCCATCCTCGACATAGGGCTTTTCTTTGGCTGAAGGAGAGGAATAATATGTCCCGACCATTGGCGCAGTAACCGCCGATTGGCCTGGTAATAGATGATCCGGTTCCAGAACGACAGCAGCCTGTGGCGTACCAGAGGGCGTTGCAACACTGGTGGCCGCCGCAACTGGTGCGCTGATTGGTGGCGCAGGAGCTACGCCAATAATTCCACGCTTGATATGAAGGCGTGCACCGCCGCGTTCGATTTGAATCTCGGTAACATCGGTCTGGCTCAGAAATTCGATTAACTCGCGCACCGCGCTCACCCCAAAATCGTCACCTGCTAGGGGTGCCTGCTCGCGAACTCCATCGGTCATGATGGTCATTCCCTTATTCTCAATAGTAGCGGAGAGAAGAGTCTGCCCATCTGGTGCACAAAGCACTGTACCATACAGCACCTCTAGCCCCTGATTTCCTGACCCTGCCAAAGCGCTATTCGCGCCTTGATCCCTGCCATAGCTATCTGCCGGTTCTGCATTATAGCACAGCCCTACCCCTGCCCGAGAATCCACTCCAATGCAAGTAGATATCCGCGCCATCCAAGGCCAGCGATCTGCCCGGTTGCTATTGGTGCAACAACGGATGTATGCCGGAACGCCTCACGTTTATAGACGTTCGACAAATGCACCTCGATAATCTGTGCCTTGAGGCTAGCAAGCGCATCACGAAGCGCTAACCCATAATGAGTTAGCGCCCCAGGGTTGATAATGATCGCATCGGCATCCCAGCCTTCGGCTTGCAGGAAATCGATCAACGCACCTTCATGATTCGATTGTAAAACATGCAATGCTGCGCCAGCCGCCGAAGCGCGCTCGTATAGGGCTGTATCAATCTCGGGTAGCGTCATACGCCCATAGATTTCTGGTTCGCGCCGCCCGAGCATATTCAGATTTGGGCCATGCAGAACAAGTATTTTCATGGCTTCGCAACTATTGGTAGCGATACGCGATAGACAGGGATGGTCGGTATTGTGGGATACAGCACCAAATGGCTTACGTTCCCCTGAGTTCCATCAAATGCAGAGGTTGCGCGTACCGTGATCGTATTTGTTGTGCCACGTACAATCCCGGCTGGCACAGTCACACGAACATCTACCGGGAATGAAGCCCCTGGCAACAGCGTTACCTGCGCCCCAGCTGGAACAGTGACGCTTGTTGACCAACCGAGGGTATTATCAACACTGATCTGGAATGTATCGAGTTGATTCCCCTGATTGATAATTGTATGTTGGAACTCAATCACCTGGCTTGGAACGATTGATCGCGTCTGGGAAGGCGAAATTGAAGATAACGCAAAGCGCTTCACGGTTGTGATCTCGGTTCCAAGTGAGTTGATAGCTGAGTCGGAGAGTGCCTGTACTTCAACATAACTATAATCCTGTTCGCCAGCAGGGCGAGCTGGTGGAACAGTTACTCGTACTTCAATATCCTGGGATGCACCAGGGTTGAGGAACACACTCGCTGGTGCCACTGTTACCTTCCAACCATTTGTCGCAACTGTTCGTAATGTGAAGGTATCGGCCTGTCCAGTAATATTGGTCAGCGTATGTGTGTAAATCGTCGTTCCGCTTGGCAATACTGTTCGGTTATTTGTGCGCGGCGAGAGTAACGAGCCAATCAAGGCGGTTGTTGTGGTATAGGCTCCGGTTGTTAGCGCGGAAACTTTGCCACTCTTGGTCACAGTTACTGTGGAAAGGTTATCG
>JANLSE010000409.1:0-2192 GCA_031362265.1 Roseiflexaceae bacterium | reverse complement strand
TAAATGGAAACAAAACAATCTCAGGATCCTTTCCGATTGACTCATCATTCAGTTCTGAATACCATGCTTCCACCGTTTGGTGGATCTGCGTTTACAGGAGAAAACAATGTCCCAGCGCTATTTCTTTATATGCCTCCTCCTGCTTGCTAGTTGCGGAACACCTCGCAGCGTAACACCTCCGGCAACACCCCCACGGCCAACGATTGAGCAGCCCACCAATATACCAGCCGCCCAACCAACCGCGACCCAACCAGCTACAAGCCAGCCTGCACCACTGCCAACAGCAACCCTCGGCAACTATACGCCAACCTTCACACGCGGCGCATGCGAATTCAAGCTGCCACGTGGCCGCGCTGAGGGCCGCAACATGTATTGTGGTACACTCACGGTGCCAGCAGATCGAACGAACCCAACTGGCCCAGCCATCACACTGGCTGTCGCTGTCCTTAGTGCACTTGGCCCGAAACCCCAACCCGACCCGGTTGTCTATCTGGATGGTGGCCCAGGTGGCGAAACGCTGGGCGGATCATCGGAATTTTTCAGCCTGGATTTTGCCCCGGATCTTCAGCAAAACCACGATCTGGTTCTGTTTGACCAACGCGGGGTTGGCCTTTCCCGCCCTACACTCGATTGCCCAGAATACTCACAGGCGATCTATGCCACACTCACAAAACCACTCAGTATTGAAGAGGCCGATCAGCGCGATGGCGCAGCATACGAGACATGTCGTACACGCATTCTGGCTCAAGGTGTGGACATACGCTGGTTTTCGAGTGCAGCAAGTGCAGCTGATGTCCATGATTTAATGCTTGCGCTGGGCTATACTCAGTGGAATCTGTTTGGCGTTTCCTATGGTACACGCCTCGCACTAACCGTGATGCGCGATCAACCAGATGGTGTTCGTAGCGTAGTACTCGACTCAGTCTATCCATTGGATGTCAACCGTTATATTGATCTCCCGCTGGTTGCACAACGTGTATTCGATACATTGTTTGCCGGATGCGCTGCCGATACAGAATGCGCCACCTTACATCCAAACCTCGATCAACATTTCTATGCACTAGTGAAGCGTCTGAACGATCGACCGATACTCGTCAATACCCAAAACTATGGCGATGGTAAAACCTATGACATACTGATCGATGGCGATACGATTGTGGGCATGCTCTTCAATTCGTTTTATATTACAAGCCTGATCCCCGATTTACCCGATCTGATCAGCCGCGCTGATAGCGAAACAGCGCGTGGCGAAACCAACGCGCTGAGTGAGTGGGGATGGGTGAACTTCTTGTTTGATGGAATCAGCGATGGTGCATACAATGCGATTGAGTGCCGTGAAGAGGTGCCCTTCGCTGGCCCAGACGCGCTAGCAGAAACCGCCAAGCAGGTGCGACCCGAAATCGCACATGTCTATGGCGATCCATTCTTCATCACATATTGCCCAAACTGGGCACCTGGCCCACCCGACCCACGCGAAAACCAAGCTGTGCATAGCAACATCCCAACACTTCTGCTGGCTGGTGAGTACGATCCCGTAACACCAGCATCCTATGCTCGCAGAGTAGCCCAAGAGCTTAGTACTGCAACACTCCTAGAGTTCCCTGGCCTTGGCCATGCAACCTTCACCCAGCCATGCCCACTTCAGCTGATCTCCGATTTCTTTGTAGATCCAACTGAACCGCTTAATACCGCATGCCAACAAGCGATGCAACCACCAGCATTTCGGTGATGTTATAGCAAAGGTCAGGGATCAGCAGACAAATGCCTGCGATCCCTGACCCTAACTCTATCTTATATACCCTGGCTCACAAACGAGCTGGTTTGAACGGCAGAATCGCACGATTGATCAATCCCACACCAGATGTACAGCAGGTTGATATACCACAGAGGCACAGAGATGAGAATGGTTGCAATCTCTGTGCCTCTGTGGTGAATTAATCAGGCTGATAGGTTGCCTATATCCATCACAGAGACGACTAGTTACTCTGTGCAACAAAGGTATCTTATTGAGGCCGCAAGGAATTAGGCTGCTGCCCGAAAGTACTGGCCGCTGAGCAACTCAAAAACGAGTTGATCAAGCGTGACCTCAGCCTCGTGATAAGTGCGTGCAAACCCGACTAACTCGCCATCAAGATACATAGCGTAGTCATGGGTTTCCCGGTCGTATACAATCTCTTTGCGATACATCCAAC
>JANLSE010000406.1:0-11431 GCA_031362265.1 Roseiflexaceae bacterium | reverse complement strand
CGAAGTATTTCAGATGATTGTAGAGGGATTGAGCAACATCAGATGGCATACACACGCTACGCACGCTAGAATCAATCTTACACGCCAACATAATCTTACACACCAATACGGTCTTGTAGACCAACACGATGATCTTGTTGTGCAGATTATGAACGATAACGCTGATCAAGTCGCCCCTATAAACTTTATGCCACGCTCCATCACTGAGCGGGCAACTGCACTCGGTGGTCGAGTTTACATTGAACATACCATTGAGAATGTCACACAGGTGATGATAAAGATTCCACTATAGGAGGGAGAAATGATTGCATTAGAAAGAGTAATTATTCGTATCATGTTAGTCGAAGATCACGAGGTGGTACGGGCTGGATTACGTTTGCTGCTTGAGAATCATCCAGGTCTCCAGATCGTTGGCGAGGCTTCGAACTGCAGCAGTGCGTTGGATATTGCTGCTCGTACACACCCCGATATTATTCTTCTGGATCTGGATTTAGGAACCGAAAGTGGCCTCGATATCCTGCCTACATTGGTCAGCACATTACCAAATACACGTGTGGTTATTCTGACTGGCCTGCACGATGTTAATGATCACCGTCGTGCAATTAGCCTTGGGGCAGTCGGCTTAGTACATAAGGAACAGGCCCCTGCTGTGCTCTTCAGAGCGATTGAGAAAGTATATGCTGGCGAAGTGTGGCTCGAGCGTATGATGTTGGCAAGTGTCCTAAACGAACTGGTGTTAACTAAAACAAAGCCGGCCAGTAGCGATGAGATCCGCAATGCATCGCTTACCGAACGTGAGCGTGAAGTCGTTGCGCTGATCGGTGAAGGGCTCAAGAACAAACAAATCGGGCAGCGTATGTCGATCAGTGAGACAACCGTTCGCCACCACCTTACTTCGATTTTCTCCAAACTTGGAGTGGAAAGCCGCCTTGAAATGGTCATCTTTGCGCACCGCTATGGTCTTACTAAATCGCCTCTCCACAGGTAGTATACCAACAGCAGCATAGTACTACATCCTGTTGTAGCACATATATGCCGGATGCGCATAGGCTGTTTGTGCCATCTGACTTTGTCGCATCGTACGATGTGCGGACTTAGCGCACACTGTATGATGAAAATATCGTCAGGATAGGGATAAATAGGCTTTAGTGCGCCGGTGCTTGGCTGTGTTTATGATTCGGGTTGGCCATATGGTTCTACCTCGAGTCTACCCACAATAGTATTGGTCGTGTATCCATCAGGCTTTGCTCGCCGGTTGTCGCAACGAGATATTTGCGGCTCCTTTGGGTTAGCAAGGCCTCGCCCTCTGCCTGCGCCATATGCGACCAGTACTCGCAATGCTATGAGAGGAGATACGATGCGCCTGATCATTGAAACGAGTTTGAAACTCCGCTTCGCAGTAGTGGTTCTGGCCGCTGTGTTGATGGTTTATGGCATTAGGCAGCTCCGCACAATGCCAATAGATGTCTATCCCGAATTCGATCCTGCACTCGTCGAAGTGCAAACCGAAGCACTTGGACTCTCCGCAGATGAGGTAGAGTCGCTCATTACCACGCCCATGGAAGCGGATCTGCTCAATGGCGTAGCCTGGCTCGATCAGATTTACTCTGAGTCTGTTACTGGCCTATCGCGAATTCTACTCGTCTTTGAACCTGGAACCGATCCCATCCGTGCACGACAGATGGTGCAAGAACGGCTTACCCAAGCACACGCCTTGCCAAATGTGTCGAAACCACCCGTGATGCTGCAACCCCTATCAACGACCAGTCGGGTTATGATGGTGGGTCTTTCCTCAACGAGCTTGACGCCGATCGAAATGGGGGTTCTCGCCCGCTGGAATATCAAACCACGCTTGATGGGTGTGCCGGGTGTGGCGAACGTTGCGATCTGGGGCCAGCGTGAGCGGCAGCTACAGGTGCAGGTCGATCCTGCGCAACTTGAAGCCAAGGGTGTCACTCTCCAGCAAATCATCGAAACCACTGGTGAAGCACTATGGGTATCGCCCTTGAGCTTTTTGGAGTCCTCTTCACCTGGCACCGCAGGATGGATCGACACGCCTAATCAGCGGCTCGGCATTCGGCATGTCTTGCCGATTATCACGTCCGAGGATTTAGCTAAGGTAAGTGTCGAGGGCACCAATTTACGCTTGGGTGATGTAGCTACTGTTGTGGAAGATCATCAGCTATTGATCGGCGATGCAGCTGTCAATGATGGCTCTGGCTTAATATTGGTTATCGAAAAATTCCCTAGCGCGAACACACTAGAAGTGACACGTGATGTGGAGCATGCCCTTGAAGAATTACGCCCTGGTCTTGCTGGAGTCGCGATTGACGGCACCATTTTCCGGCCAGCGAGCTACCTAGAATTAGCAATGAGCAACCTCTCCATACTCCTGTTAATCAGTGGCATCCTTGCGATTCTGATTGTTGGGGCATTTCTATTTCAATGGCGGACTGCGTTGATTAGTCTACTGGTGATCCCATTAGCCCTCGTCGCAGCGACGTTTGTGCTCTATCTACGTGGCGCAACCTTCAATATCATGCTGCTGGCAGGGCTGGCTATCGCGCTTGCACTTGTGATCGATGACGCAATTATTGATGTCGAGAATATCGCACGGCGTCTGCGCCAGGCACATCAAGAGGGTAGCGACAAATCAACCGCTATGATTATTGTTGAAGCAATGCTTGAAGTGCGTGGGGCTATCATCTTCGCAACACTCAGCATTCTCTTGACAGTCCTACCAGTTTTCTTCATTGAGGGCCTAGCAGGCACGTTCTTCCAACCATTAGCAATCTCCTATACACTGGCAGTACTAGCATCAATGGCAATCGCCCTGATTGTTACACCAGCACTCAGCCTCCTGTTACTCGGCAATACCTCACTTGAACACCGCGAATCGCCACTTGCACGTAGCCTCAAACGCAGCTATGAGAATCTACTGGCTCCTGTCGTTCGCAAGCCGTCACTAGCATTGATTGTCGTCTGTATTACAAGTCTCGTTGGCCTAGCAGCATTGCCGCTACTACGATTGTCGTTAGTGCCATCGTTCAAGCAGACCGAGCTATTGATTAGTTGGGAGGCTGCACCAGGCACCTCGCGTTCGGAAATGAACCGGATTGCGGCGCAGGCCAGCACTGAGCTTCGTGCCATCCCTGGTGTTCGCACGATTGGCTCACATGTCGGTCGTGCAGAGACTGGTGATCAAGTAGTTGGCATCAATTCTGGCGAGCTATGGATTAGCCTCGATCCCACTGCCAACTATGATACGGTGCGCGCCAGTATTCAAGAAACCATGGATGGCTACCCTGGGATTATCCGTGTGGTGCAGAGTTATCGGCCAGATCGAATTGGAGAGGCGCTTAACCGGCCAGAACAGGATGTTGTTGTGCGTGTATATGGCTACGATTCAGCCATTCTACACGAGAAAGCGCAAGAGATTCAGAAAGCCATATCGAGCATCCCCGGCATTGTGGATGCACATACCGATGCCCAGATTGACGAGCCGCAGGTAGAAATTGAAGTAGATCTTGCCGCTGCCGAACGTTATGGCATCAAACCTGGGGATGTTCGCCGGGCTGCAACAACCTTATTGGCTGGCCTCCATGTTGGTAACTTATTTGTGGACCAAAAGGTATTTGATGTGGTCGTTTGGAGTACGCCCGCAATACGTAATAGCCTGACAAACATCAATGAACTACTAATTGATACACCCTCTGGTGGGCATGTACGTTTAGGCGATGTTGCCAAAGTTCAGATTGTGCCTGCTCCGACGGTCATCAAACGCGACATTGTTTCACGGTTCGTTGATGTCAATGCTAAGGTGAGTGGGCGTGACCTAACATCCGTATTAGTCGCTGTGCACGAGAGCCTAGGAAGTGTTACCTTCCCGCTTGAGTTCCATGCCGAAGTGCTTAGTACATCCGCAGAATGGCAAGCCTCCCAGCAACGTTTACTGATTATGTTTTTGATCATTGTCTTAGGACTGTTCCTGCTCCTGCAAGCCACATTTAGTAGCTGGCGTTTGGCAGCTATCACCTTCCTAACACTACCAAGCGCACTGGCAGGTGGTGTGCTGGCAGCACTACTAGGTGGTAGTACCTTATCACTCGGTTCGTTATTTGGGTTGCTTGCAATCTTGGGAATCGCGCTGCGCCATGGCATTATGATGACCTATCATTTCGAGTACCTTAGAGATCGCGAAAAGGAAGCCTTCGGGCCTGAATTGGTCTTGCGGGGTGCACGTGAGCGACTTATCCCGATCTCAATGACAGCATTGGCCACTGGCCTGGCGTTTCTACCGTTCATCATTGCAGGTAACATCCCAGGCACCGAAGTCGTGCGCCCTATGGCAATCGTCATCCTCGGTGGCTTAACAACATCCGCGTTGCTTGATTTGTTCCTCTTACCCACTTTATATCTGCATTATGGAGCCAGCACAACCGACACTGCACCCAGCCTACAACTCACAGCGCAACCGAGCCCAAGTTCATCGGCTGACTGAATAGCATCCATCGGTCGAGTATGACACTGATCCGCACTGCCGACCGATGTAGGAGTACTCGTCATTAATGATTGTTGATAGGAGAATACTCATGTCTTACGATCATCGATTGATCGCTGCGACCCTGCTCATTGCCAGTTTTATATTGGCGGCTTGCGGCCAGGTCGCAAGTACGACCACTAAAATCGAACCTGCCAAAGTCGAGGCGATTGACGGAACCAAGCTGAACCGCCTCACGCTCACCCCAAAAGCTGCGGAACGGCTTGGTATCCAAACGACCCCACTTCGTGAAGAACAAGTGAATGGCGTGCAACGCAAAGTCATTCCCTATGCCGCGCTTATTTATGGCCTGAATGGTGATACCTGGCTTTACACCAGCCCAGCACCACTTACATTTATACGCGCGCCAATATCAGTAGAGTTTATTGAGGGCAATCGGGTAATTCTCACCGATGGCCCAGCCGTTGGAACGGAGATAGTGACGGTTGGGGTGGCCCAATTGTATGGCACTGATACCGGGATTGGAAAATAAGGTTGAAGCGCGGAGGTATTCAGACATGATGCAATGGATTGTTGCACGGAGCCTACGGTTCCGTTACCTCGTTATTTATACAGCTGTGGCATTGATGCTGTTTGGCTTGGGCCAGATGAATGCTATGCCTGTAGACGTTTTCCCTGAATTCGCACCGCCTCGGGTGGAAATTCAAACACCATGCCTTGGGTTATCTTCTACAGAAGTCGAACAATTGGTCACCGTTCCACTTGAGGAAGTGTTCAATGGAATACCTGGCCTTTCGGTGATGCGCTCTAAATCGGTTGAGCAGCTATCATCAATTGTTCTGATCTTCGAGCCAGGTACTGATGTGATGGCTGCACGACAAAAAGTGGCAGAACGATTGGCGATAGCAACACCAACGCTTCCCACTTGGGCTGCTCCACCCTTCATGCTGCCGCCACTATCCTCTACTGCTCGAACCATGAAGATCGGCATTTCCTCCAAACAGCACTCGGTCATCGATCTATCGATGATTACCTACTGGAAGATTCGTGAGCGTTTGTTGGCTGTTCGTGGTGTTGCGAATGTGGCGATCTGGGGCGAACGAATCAAGATGCCACAGGTATTAGTCGATCCAAAACGGTTGGCGGCTAATCATGTTACCATAGATGATGTTCTACAAACTACGTCGGATACGCTTGATGCTGGAATGATGCAGTACTCTAACGGCTCAACAATCGGCAAGGGCGGTTATCTTGAAACGCCCAACCAGCAACTCAGCATCCGGCATAAGCAGTCGATCATCACACCAGAGGATCTCGCCCGGGTCACAATCAATGATGCAACAAAGAATGATGGCTCACCACTACGCTTGGGCGACGTAGCTAATGTTGTCGTGGATACCTGGCCAATGATCGGCGATGCAGTTGTGAACGATGGCCCTGGGCTCCTGCTCATCGTCGAGAAATTCCCATGGGCCAACTCATTGGAAGTAACCAACGGAGTTGAATCGGCAATTGACGACATGCGTCCTGGTCTAACTGGCATCGATATCGACACCACTATCTTCCGGCCAGCAACCTTCGTCGAGGTGGCACTCGCGAACCTCATCAAATCGCTCCTGATCGGCGCTGGGCTGGTTGTATTGATTCTCCTCTTTTTCCTCTGGGATTGGCGCACTGCACTGATTAGTGTCGTAGCAATTCCTTTATCGCTTATGGCAGCCTTAGTCGTACTCCATTTGCGTGGAACAACCATCAATACAATGGTGCTTGCGGGGTTTGTAATCGCCGTTGGGGTAGTAGTCGATGATGCAATCATCGATGTTGAAAATATTGTGCGTCGGCTCCGGCTTGCACGTCTCGCGGGAAGCGATAAATCGACAATATCGATTATTCTGGATGCCTCAGTCGAGGTACGCAGCGCTATCGTCTTTGCAACATTGATTGATGTTGTCACACTAGTACCAGTTTTCTTCATGCAGGGTCTATCGGGTGCGTTCTTCCAACCGCTGGCCATCTCGTATGGGCTAGCTGTGCTCGCATCGCTCGTGGTCGCACTAACTGTCACACCAGCGATGTGTCTACTCATGCTCGCCAAAGCACCAATTGAGGACCATGTGTCACCACTCTCGGTACGGCTCCAAAACGCTTATGCGCGCTTACTCGCACCGATCATGATTCGGCCACGCCGTGCCTATGCTACGGTTGCCGGTATTTCGCTCATCGGTCTGGGAGTAGCGCCATTCCTTGGACAGTCGCTCCTGCCATCATTCAAAGAGCGTGATTTCCTGATGCACTGGGTCGCAAAACCCGGCACATCCCACCCAGAAATGGTTCGCATTACGACGCAAGCATGCCAGGAACTACGTACCATCCCAGGAGTTCGCAACTGCGGTACGCATATTGGCCAGGCTCTGTTGATGGACGAAGTCTATGGTATCTATTTTGCCGAGAACTGGATCAGCGTTGATCCATCAGTCGATTATGATGCGACATTGGCTAAAGTTCAGGAACTTGTCGATGGTTACCCTGGCCTTCAGCGCGATGTGCAGACCTATTTGAAAGAACGTATTCGCGAAGTGTTAACCGGCTCAAGCCATCCGATCGTTATACGAGTCTATGGCGAGGATCTTGACATTCTACGAGCTAAGGCGGATGAGGTCAAGGAGAAACTCGCGAATATCAATGGTATCACCGATTTACACGTGGAACTACTCACCAATATCCCACAGGTGCAAATTGAGGTGGATTTGGCCAAAGCGCAACGCTATGGGCTCAAACCAGGTGATGTGCGGCGGGCTGCGGCCTATTTGATAGCAGGTGAAGAAGCTGGCGATCTTCACACTGGCAATCGCACCTTCGATGTAAACGTATGGAGTATTCCTGAGAATCGCAACAGCCTAAGCGATATTGAAAATCTGCTGATTGATACGCCGAGTGGTGAGCAAGTACGACTGGTAGATGTAGCTCGAGTGAGCATTGTACCAACCCCGAACGCTATCAATCGTGAAGGCCAGGCACGCCGCATTAATGTCGATGCCGAAGTGAAAGGGCGCGATTTGGGCTCCGTAGTTGCAGATGTCGAACAGGCACTCAAACAGCTCGAATTTCCACAAGGCTACTACCCAGTGCTGATTGGTGAATATGCCGAGCGTAAGGCTGCTGAGCAGAGTCTTCTGTCTACTGGCCTCATCGCAATGCTTGTCATCTTTGTCATCCTGCGGATAGCACTCGGGGGTTGGCGATTAGCAACAATGTCATTCTTGAGCCTGCCAGTCGCATTGGTTGGTGGCGTATTGGCAGCATACTTTGTAGGTGATGGTGTACTTTCGCTAGGGTCGCTGGTAGGATTTCTTACCATCCTGGGGATCGTTGCACGTAATGGCATCATGCTAATCAGTCATTATCAGCATCTTGAACAACAGGAAGGCGAAGCCTTTGGCCCTGGCCTGATTCTGCGTGGGGCGCGTGAACGACTTGCGCCCATCCTGATGACAGCATTGGCGACAGGGTTAGCGCTGATACCATTGATCATTGCAGGTAATATTCCTGGCCACGAAATCGAGCATCCTATGGCAATCGTCATCCTGGGTGGCCTCGTAACATCAACACTGGTCAATCTGTTCATTGTACCCGCCTTGTACCTGCAGTTTGGTAAGACCAGGGATGTATTGTTCACAGCAGCTGCACCTACACCAGCAAGTGCAAGCGCATAATCGCTGAGCTTCAGTATAATTGAATATGCCATTTCTGTAGTATCTCTCGATGATTTTAGCCATTGAGCGGTATTGCAGTTAATGGTATAATTTATTTACACAGATCCAATGTATACAATGCATAGAACGGAACAATAACTATGCGAATCGTAACCAGACTTTTTGGTGTAATTATGCTACTGCTATCTGCTGTAGCATGTAGTACTACACCAACGGCTGCGCCTACGCCTGTTCCCCATACTGCGGTTGCACCCACTGTTGCGGCACCTACCACTGCACCTGCTGAACCAACGGCTGCGCCTGCTGAACCAACAGCACCAGCGCCCACCGCAGCGCCTCAGGAGGGGATCGAAGTCGTTCCAACGTCGGCAATTGCGGCTGGGTTACCAGCCTGGGAGTCATTCGACTCCAACAATTTCACCCAGTCTACAACCATCAATAATCGCTATATGCCGCTCGCACCTGGTACACGCTATATTTATGAAGGTACCACGATCGAAGATGATGGTACCGCCGTGCCACATCGTATCGAAATACATGTCACCGACATGACCAAGGTGATTAGTGGCATTCAAACCGTCGTTACCTGGGATCTCGATTATAGTAATGATGAATTGGTTGAGGCCGAATTGGCATTCTTTGCCCAGGATAACGCTGGCAATGTCTGGCGTATCGGCGAGTATCCCGAAACCTATGAAGGTGGTAAGTTTTTAGAAGCGCACCCCTGGTTGCACGGGGTAGCAGATGCCCATGCTGGTATTTCCATGCAGGCTGAGCCAAAAGTTGGTACACCAAGTTATTCCCAAGGGTGGGGGCCAGCAGTGGGGTGGAGTGATCGTGGCAAGATCGATGAGATTGCTGCCGAGGTCTGTGTTGCTATGGGTTGCTATAAGGATGTACTGGTGGTTGCTGAAACAAGTACCGCAGAGCCAGATGCTGAACAGCTTAAATTCTGGGCACCAACAGTGGGCAATATTCGTACCAGTTGGCGTGGTGCAGGTGAGAAAACGAAGGAAACCCTGGAATTGACCTCACTTGAACAACTGAGTCCGGAAGCTCTGATCGAGGTTCGTACCAAGGCACTAGAACTAGAGAAAAGCGCCTATGAACACAGCGCAGATGTGTATGGCACAACACCGCCTGCTCAGTATCCTGGTGCGCTTGCTGGGGGTACAGCGGGTGTGGTGCCAATCGCCATCGTAGTTGTGCAAAGCGCAAACGGAGCGGCGTGGCTCCGCGTTAGCCGCCATTAATCAAGCTCACAGCACCGCTCCGAGTCAACGGGAAAGGAATAGATAGCATGACTCAAAGCAATGGTTCCGAAGCTTCCGATCCCCAGCCCGAGACATTATTGGTAGCCTACGATCTGCATAAGTCCTATGGATCTGGAAGGGCGCTACGTGGATTGTCCTTCTCCCTCAAGGCTGGTCGTGTCCTGGGTTTCCTGGGGCCTAATGGGGCCGGGAAAACAACATCGATCCGAATCCTAACAACAATGCTGGAGCCTACCTCGGGCTACTTCATGGTGAACGGTATCAACTCCGAACATCCTGAGCAAATTCGCCGTGTGATCGGAGTTCTGCCAGAAGGACAAGGGTTTCCCAAGCATATTACCGGGCTCGCGTACTTGACCTACTTCGGCCAACTCTACGGGCGAAGCGCTACTGAAGCTAAATCGATTGGCATAGCGCTGCTTAAAGATGTTGGCATGCAGCACCGAGGCGATGCACAAATTGGCACATACAGCCATGGCATGCGACAGCGACTAGGAATCGCACGCGCACTTATCAATGATCCAAAGGTTGTGTTTCTCGATGAACCGACCCTTGGTCTGGATCCGCGCGGCCAGCAAGAGCTCCTCACCCTTATTCAGCGCATTGCACGCGAGCGTAACACCGCCGTTGTATTGAGCAGCCACTTGTTGTCGGAGATTGAAGGAATCTGCGACGATGTGGTGATTATGAGTGCAGGTCAGGTTGTCGCCTATGGGACGGTAGCCGAAGTTATTGGGCAAACCCAA
Source organism: Roseiflexaceae bacterium (assembly GCA_031362265.1). Classification (GTDB taxonomy): domain Bacteria; phylum Chloroflexota; class Chloroflexia; order Chloroflexales; family Roseiflexaceae; genus JANLSE01. The sequence continues at coordinate 1,197 of JANLSE010000406.1, read as the reverse complement.
CTCAACGCTGCGCAACGAAATACCATCCGCATCCGTGTTGCACCATCATCAATCATGCAGGCCCAATCTCTCTTAGAGGCGATAGCGAGTATAAAGCAGGTAACGCTTACAGATACAACAGCGGGCTGGTTAGTCGTAGAATTGGTGAATCAGGTTGATGGTGACTCTGTAGAGGATCCGCTCGCCAAAAACACCATCCTAGAGGCTCTGATCCGCGCCGAAATCCCCATCCGTGGTTTTGAAGTTGCTGGCGGCCGATTACAGGATGTCTTCCTTCAACTTACTGCGGAGACAATCGAATGAGCGATCAACAACCCATAAGCGACCGGCAGGTTGCACTGTCGAGGCCAAAGGTGCCTGTCTGGTGGCTCGTGTTCAAATGGGAACTCACCGATCTATGGATCGGTGGTCGTGTGCTTAACCTCCTGATTCTCTTTAGTGTTCTGATGTCAATAACAGCCTTCCTCCTGGCTACGAATGATGAGCTAAGTCTGGCATCCACCGAACAGACCGTGTTTGTGGTACTCCAGGCGGCAATGACATTCGGCCTATTCATTGGCCTGATTGTGGCAGCAGAAAGTATTAGCGGCGAGCGTGAACGCGCAACCTTTGAAATGCTGCTCCTCACGCCAACAAGCCGCCGCCAGCTTGTGTTCGGTAAGTATTTGGCCGCTCTAACGCCCTGGCCCGCAGCACTAGTTCTCACCATCCCTTACATGGCAATGCTAGCGCAAGGCAATAACGTCCTAGGCCCAGCTCTGCTCTGGGGCGCAATCCTGGGGAGCATTCTAGCCGTAGTCTTCACTGGTATTGGCATGCTAATAAGCATCTGGTCGAACTCAAACCGTGTTAGCCTGTTTGTGAGCCTGATGATCTATCTCCTGTCGCTCTTACCAGCGCAAATTCCTGGTGAAGCCCAGGGATCGTTTGTTGGCACACTCCTCCAGACGATTGACCCATCGGAAGCTGCGCGCCAATTTCTGCAGCTGCTGCTCGTAGATGGCAAACCACTGAACGAGTTATGGTTCTATCTGGTCGGCGCAATTGTGGTTGCTGTTCTGATTGTTGGGCTGCTCTTTGTCTATGCCGCTTCACGCCTGCGTCTTGAGGCAGGGCGCGTAGGAATAGTTTGGCCACTTTCGAGCCGGAGGGAGGCACTCAAATGAAGACGCGCCAAAATATGAATAATCAGCGGGT
>JANLSE010000390.1:0-3163 GCA_031362265.1 Roseiflexaceae bacterium | reverse complement strand
GTTGGCCGAGGGTTGGGCAGAAATGTGGCACATTCAAAACATGCTACAATGGCGCTCCGGCCCTTACGTTCCACCCCATAAGCCCTTAGGAATGCAATAGCAAAGGAGCAACAGAAGTGCCACACTCAGACGCACAGAAGGCCATGGTTGGCCGTTGGGATCTTAACGTTCAGACGCCCGGTGTCGATCAGCCAGCCTGGCTGGAGGTTAGCACATCCGGTATTCAGACGCTGGTTGGCCAATTTGTTGGCTGGCATGGCAGTGCTCGGCCAATTTCACGAGTTGACGTTAGTGGGAATACGCTACGCTTCTCCATTCCAGCACAATTTGAGCGCGGCGATGGCGATCTGACTCTGGAAGGGAAGCTGAATGACGGTAAATTAAGCGGAACAATTGTGACGCCTGATGGAAGTACTGTCACCTGGAGCGGACGCCGAGCTCCATCACTCAGAAGGAAAACCGCACCAACATGGGGCAAGCCGATTACACTCTTCAATGGTGTTGACATCACCGGCTGGCATGTTATTCAGGGCGAAAGCCAATGGGAAGTTACCGACGGAATCCTACGCAATGTCAAGCGCGGCGGCAATATCGTAACCGATCAGAAGTTCGAGGATTTCCAGTTGCATATCGAGTTCCGCTATGCACCCCAGGGTAACAGTGGCGTGTATCTACGCGGACGCTACGAAGTACAAGTACTCGATGGCCCAACCGAAGAGCCAGATTCGCACCTCCAGGGTGGAATTTACGGGTTCCTAACGCCTAGCGATATCATCACCAACGGGCCGGGTGAGTGGAATGCCTATGATATTACGCTGGTCGGGCGGCAATTCACGATTGTTGTGAATGGCATCGCTGTGATCAGCAAGCAGGCCATTCCGGGTATCACCGGTGGCGCACTCGATAGTGATGAAGGCGCACCTGGAGTGCTCATGCTCCAGGGTGACCATACTGCGATTGAGTATCGCAACATTATCCTGACACCAGCGGTGTAAGAAACGAGCGAGCCGATCTAGCAGTGATTTGCGCTGCTGGATCGGCCTCAGCTTACATTCGTTAGGTAGTTGATGACAGATAATGTGCTACTGTCTCTGTATCAATCTGCCAAACTGCTCGTGCAATTAACGGCTTAAACCCCATCTGCGTATTAATTTTGAGCATCGGCGCGTTGGAGTTGGCGTTGCCTGTTCGGATTACTTCAGCCTCAGGCCGTTCAGACAGTATTTTTGTCATCATCTGAGCTTTGAGCCAACGTCCTATACCCTTATTGCGATATATTGGCAGAACTCCGGTAAATCCTTGGTTGAGGATTGTCGGGCGGTTGAGATTCCAGAATACCTCAGTCAAGCCTACCAGACTCTGAGCAGTTCGATTAACACAATATAACGTCCAGCGTCTCGTGCCTGTTGCGAACATACTGTGTTCCCATTGGCGTAATATATCTGGTGTAATCTTAAAGTCTTCCAATTCCAGATCATCCCGCGGCTCGTCTTTGGCAAGCTCTTCTATTAAGCGTGCTATGGCTAGGATGTGCTCTTCTGGGTACGCTTTATCCCACAAACCTATATCGAAGTTGCCGAATAAATGATCCGACTGCGCCATCCAGCGTTCAATCAGTGTCCGGTCTAGTTCTGCGAGCCGCAGTTGGTTTGTGTGACTAACTAATGCTTGGCGTGCTCCCATCTTGGTAAAGAATGCATCCGCAGCAGGTACACGATCATTCGATCCGCTGATCATCAGGCGGCGCTTGTTATTTTGGGCGAAATCGACCAGCAATCCTAGCAGACGCCGCCCTAACCCCTTGCAACGATATTCTGGAAGAACCTCAATATTGAATTCTATGGCGTGTTCATTATCGCCAGTATGGTAAATGTATCCTTCCCCACAAGCAATGATCCGCTCAGCCGCCGCATCCCACACGGCCCAAGTAGTTTCTTCTACGAAATCAGGCATTGTGTGCCAGCGTTGCACATCCTCATCATATGGAAGCGGGGGATCTTCTGGGAGAGCTTCACCGCGCAATATGTTTTTGAAAGCGTTTAGGCAAGCATATTCATGCTCGTTGGCGGATCGCAGGTTAATCGAGCGAATCACAAAATCATGTGTAAGCATAACACCTCCTTGACGATCACGCTGGTCTAGCTTTGCGATACCATAGATGTTCGAATACGCTTCCTCAGATTCTAGCAAGTGATTATATCCAGCAAGTCATTATATCATTTGATGACACGTCTCGTTAGGGTTGTCAGGCTGGAGTCGTATCTACTGTGGTTTTTATTACGTCGCAGCCACCGCTGATTGCCAAGCAGCAAGCGTTCTATGCTACTATCTACATATGCTAATTTCATAGAGCTAATCGAAAGGCATTGATTATGTCCTCCTGGCAATCTGGTTATGTTGAAGCACATGGCATCCGGATGCATTACACCCGCACTGGTGGTACGAAACCGCCACTTGTGCTCGCACATGGTGTCACGGATAGTGGCCTCTGTTGGAGCCCAATCGCGACAGAGCTCGCGGCGGATTACGATGTCATTATGGTCGACGCACGCGGCCATGGGTTTTCGGATGCACCCAAACAGGGCTATGATTCGGCAACACAGGCAGCCGACCTCCAGGGTGTTATTACTGCCTTGGGGTTGCACAAACCGATTGTTCTTGGCCATTCAATGGGCGCAATGACGACTCTTGTGTTGGCTGGCCTGTATCCAGATCTACCAAGTGCAATCATCCTGGAAGATCCGCCCGGGCATTGGATGCCAGTACAAGAAGCAGCTACCTCAGAGCGCTTAGCAGGCATGCACGCCTGGTTCACAAGCATCAAGCGCAAGACGCGTGAGGAGCTGATCGCCGAGCAACGCGCTGCCGCAATCCGCTGGTCAGAGGCCGAATTAGGCCCATGGGCCGATGCGAAGCATCAGGTCAGTGAGCATGTTTTTACTATCTTCGAGCCAGGAACTCCAAAGGTCGTCGATTGGCCAACAATCCTCAACCGGATCACATGCCCAGCACTACTGTTAACTGCTGATCTCACACTTGGTGCTGCCCTGAATCCTGAAGCTGCGGCGCTGCTGCATTCATGGGTGCCACAATTACAGATCACCAATATCCCTGGAGCCGGCCATAACATCCGGCGTGAACAGTTTGATCGTTATATCGATGT